>JAITVS010000388.1 GCA_031285685.1 Tannerella sp. | reverse complement strand
ATATCTGAGATTTCTTTTAAAAATTGGCTTTCTGAACGAAAAGACCCCTCCGATTGTGAGTTTTGAAGTGAAGCCTTTCGGAGATGAGGATCCGGATATCGTTGTCGCAAACGCCAAACGAACACTTAATGAAGCATGGGCGAAAGTATAAATTGAAAACAACAGAAGTATTATGAAGATAGTAGTATTGGATGGATATACATTAAATCCGGGCGATCTTTCCTGGAACGGATTGAAAAAATTCGGGGATGTTATTGTTTATGACAGAACACCGACAGATAAAATAGTAGAGCGGGCAATAGGGGCTGAAATAGTTTATACAAACAAAACGCCTCTGGACAAGGTTGTTTTGGAACAGCTCGATTCACTGAAATTCATTGGTGTCCTGGCAACAGGTTATAATGTCGTAGATACCAAGGCAGCAAAAGAACACGGCATAGTTGTTACGAATATACCGGGCTATGGAACAGACTCCGTCGCCCAGTTGGCCTTTGCCCTGTTATTGGAATTATGCCATCATGTACAGCACCACAGCAATTCGGTGATGCAGGGGAAATGGTCGCAGTCGGTTGATTTTTGCTATTGGGACTATGCGTTGACGGAGTTGGCCGGTAAAACAATGGGGATCATCGGTTTCGGGAATATAGGCGGTAAGGTAGCAGATATAGCCACAGCCTTTGGTATGAATATTATCGGAAACAGCCAACCGGAAACCGACCAGTCGCACAGGAAGAATTTCAGATGGGCAAGTATACCTCAACTGTTGGAACAGTCCGACGTGGTGAGTATTCACTGTCCCTTGTTCCCGGAAACAAAAGGGCTTATCAACAAAGACAGTTTGAAACTGATGAAAAGTTCGGCTTTTTTGCTGAATACTTCGCGAGGCCCGATTATTGTGGATGAAGACCTTGCCGAGGCCTTGAATAACGGTACGATTGCCGGTGCAGGCATTGATGTTCTTTCTGTTGAACCACCCTCAGCAGACAATCCGCTCTTCTCTGCCAAAAACTGCATAATAACTCCGCATATAGCGTGGGCAACCAAAGAGGCCAGAACAAGGCTTATGGACATCGCTGTGAACAATCTGGACGCATTCATGAATGGCAATCCAGTTAATGTTGTAAATAAGTGACTAAATCGTATCAGAATGAAAAGGATTACATTTTTATTAATCATCCTTGTCAATACAGTATTGGTTTCCTGTCAATCCGGCGTTACGCCAGAGTCCGGAGCAGTTGATCTTTCGGCCATTAATCCCGGCAAATATGATACCACGTGGTGGAACCGCGAGCCTTACCGGTTAGTGCAAACAAATTTGCGGGAAATAGACGCTGCGATGGATGTTAATGCCTACGTAAAATCTATGGTAGACGCCAAGGCCAATATTGTGTTGCTCAATGTAGGAGGAATTGTAGCCAATTATCCGACCGAACTTTCGTTTCATTTCCGGAATACATTTATGGAAGGAGACCTGGTTGGCGATTTGATAAAAGGGCTGCATGCCGAGGGTATTCGGGTTATCGGCCGCTTTGATTTCAGCAAGATAAATGAATCATTGGCGGCAAAAAAACCGGAATGGCTATACGTTTCAACAACAGGCCGGCATGTCAATTACAATGGGCAGGTTCATACCTGTATCAATGGAGGATATCAACAGGAATACTCATTGGAAATACTGAAGGAAGCGATCTCGACCTATCCGCTTGACGGTATCTTCTTCAATATGATTGGCTATACAACATCCGATTATAGCGGAAATAATTATGGTATTTGCCAGTGTGAGAACTGCAGAAAAAGATTTCATAATTTTTCAGGCCATTCGTTGCCCACAAAAGCGGATATGAACGATCCAGTGTTTCGTGAGTATAACAATTTCAAGAAAACAACTTCAGAAGAGCTGTTCAATAAAATAGGGAATCATATCAAAACGCTAAATCCGAATTTGATGATCAATACTTATACGGATGCAGGAGTAGATATGATTGCCAGTGAGTCCGGAGCGGAAGTATACCGGGAAAACGAATGGAATTATTCAGCAACCGACAATGTCAAGCGTATACTTGGTTCTTACAAAGACAGGTCACCCGGTAACCTGCTCATCTACTTCCAAGCGATTGGTTATCGTCATGTAGGAACTTCTCCTAATTTGGCTAAGGTATGGATGCTTGAAAACATGCTGCATGGAGCGCCATTAGGGTTTGTGGTAGTGGGTACACTGGTAAATTATGAAGACCGGATATTTATCCCGACTCTTAATAATCTGTACGGCTTCCACAAAACCAACGAGAAATTATTTACAAACGTTCAATCCGTAAATAAGGTTGCTTTGATAAGAGGTTCAAGAAATGAATATCAGGGGATCATCAAACTGCTTACGGAAGAACACATCATGTATGACATTATAGAGCCGTCTGCAATAGGCACCGGCAGGCTTCCGCGTAAATTAGACGAATATGAAGCGCTTATTCTCGGCGAAGTCAGCAATATGGATACATCTCTGATAAATGCAATAGATGATTATGTTGGTAATGGAGGCAAGATACTCGTAACCGGTTTTACATCAACAACAGACGAATCCGGCAAACCGACAAATAGCATCAGATTAAAGTCTCTCGGCGTTCATCCTGAGTATAAAATATTTACACAGGAAAAATCAAGTTATCTGAAGATATCGGATGAAGATAAACAGGCTTTAGGCCGTGATGGATTCAAGGATTTCAGCATAATGATGATGTATTCCGACTTTATAAAGTGCCGTCCTGCGGCCAATGCAACCGGATATATGAAACTGTTGCCTCATACAAGATTCGGCCCTCCGGAGAAAGCCTATTATACCGAAGAGGAAATAACGGATTATCCGGGGCTGATCTGCAATACTTACGGAAAAGGGAAATCGGCCTTCATACCCTGGAAACTGGGTGATCAATACAGATTTAAGGGGCATTATATGCACCGTATGCTTTTTGTATCGGCACTTCGTAACCTGCTGAATATTGAACCTGCTATTCAGACAAATGCTTCTCCGCTCATAGAGATGACACATCTGGCCAATCGCAATGGAGAATTCGAATGGATTGGCATGATTAACCATTCCGGACAGATAGGCGGCTCATACCGGGAACCGGTTGCCATGCACGATATAGACATCCGTTTCAAACCTGTACGGCCTGTAAAGAAAATGTTTTTGATTCATTCTGGTACCACTGTCCCATTCCGGAAGAAAGATGACTGGGTAGAATGTACGGTGCCTCAAATCAACGATTTTGAAATGCTGCTTTGTCTTTATGAATAGTTGGTAAACGTTCTGAAGTTGTTAAATATGAATAAAAAATCAGCCAATTAGGACATATTATTTCCACCTGATTACTTATTATGCGTAATTTTCAACGTTAATCTAAATTATTTCAT
>JAITVS010000361.1 GCA_031285685.1 Tannerella sp. | reverse complement strand
ACATACACAACATCGTCAACTGTGATCTTTTCATCACCATTCTGGTCTATATACCGGATATCTCCCGCTTTGGTATTTGCATTCTGAAAGGCCCAACCGGATACTTCTTCATCCGATTGAAAATAACCGTCAGCCTTATATGCAAAGATTGCATTGATAGGATACCCCTGAATATTCTGAACGCCGGCTGTCGGTTTGGCGAAAGATGTTTTAAGATCCGTCAATTCATTGGTTTGATCATAAATATTAAAATCCAGGTAATATTTTAATCCTGCGGGTTTAATTTCATCATTCCAATGCAGGCTGACCTCCCAGCCTTTTGATGATAATTCTCCGTAATTACCGGTCGGTACGGTGATCCCAATGATACTGGGCAGATCAATATTAATCAGCATATCTTTATTTTTTTTGCTGTAGATATCAGCTTCCAGGCGTAACCGTTCATTCAGGAATCCCATATCAATACCCAGATTATAAGATGTTACCGTTTCCCAGGTTCTGTCGGTCGAAGGGAGAGAATTTGCTGAAATCTGCTGCTGGTCGCCTGTGGGGAAAGGAATCAACTGGTCGGCAACCCGGTAAACCGGCATGTGGTCATATACTCCTAAACCATTCTGATTTCCCAGTTCTCCATAAGAAAGACGGAGTTTCAGGTTAGAGAATAGCCGCTGATTTTGCATAAAAGCTTCTTCGGTGATTCTCCAGCCTAATGATACGGAAGGAAAGACTCCCCATTTATTTTTATCGGAAAAGCGGGAAGAACCGTCAGCGCGTAAATTAGCTTCCAGCAGGTAGCGTTCATTATAATTGTAATTGATTCTTCCGAATACCGAGACCAAACCCCAGTCATTCGTTATGGTAGACGAATTTTGGGCTGTAGACGCTTCTCCAAGGCCCATTGCCGGTAATTCATTTCCAAGAATATTATTCCTGAAAGTCGATAAATTGCTTTGTAGGTTTTCCTCAACGGAAGTTCCTGCCAGTGCGCTGATATTATGTTTACCGAATGTTTTGTTGTAGTTTGCCTGTAGCTGGCCGATATAATAAGTTGCATGTGTATATGCTTCCGTAAGCTTATTCGGCTGATTAATATAACCCAAATTGGACGGACCGGAAGGCCTGTACTTATAATAAGCCCGTTGCCAGGTTTTACCTTTATCCCACTGTACGTTATATCCTCCCAGGGCTTTCAGGGATAAACCTTCAATCACATTCCAGCTAAGTGCAATCCGTCCTTCAAAACGGTTTGTATTTGTTTCGTCGAATCCCGCTTCTTTCAGATGTTGCATCGTATTTTGTTGCATCCGGTAACGTGCGTATGTTCCGTCCGGATTATATAAAGGCAGACTGTTTCCGGCCTGTCTGATCGATTGCATCATGTAATCGGTTCCTGCTGCCGGCAGATCTTTATCCGCATTCACCAGGCTCAGATTTGTTTCGAGAGTCAATTTTTTAGGTATAATCTGATTATTGAGGTTTACCCTGAATGTGACCCTGTCAAAATTATCAGGTCCCCATTTTGAAAAATAACCATTCTGATCCAGCCAGGATGCCGATATCATAAACCTGTGCATTTCGCTGCCTCCGGATAGGCTCACATTCTGTGATTGCTGGAATGATTTTTTCATGAAATAATCCCACCAGTTAAAGTCTGCTACATAATCATAATCCGCCATGTTGGCCTGAGGTACGGCAATAACGGACGGATCTCTGAATTTTTCCATCATCCATTCCGGATAAAGAGGGTTTCCACCTGCATTGGTAAAAGCTAAATTAGCATATAATGCCCCATCGTAAGAACTGTTGGGAGTAGGTAGTAATGTTGGGGTTTGAAAGCTAAAGTTATTGCTATACTGAATTTTTACTTTACCGCCTGTTCCTCCTTGCTTAGTCGTAATAAGCACTACGCCTTCTGCGGCGCGGGCGCCGTAAATAGAGGACGATGCCGCGTCTTTCAGGATAGAAATGCTTGCGATATCATTAGGAGAAATGTTATTCATATTACCGGGTACGCCGTCGACGATCACCAAAGCGCCTCCGGAGTTCAGGGAAGAAAATCCCCGGATCTGCAGGGACGGGTTGGAGCCGACTTCTCCTTTAGCATTCACAATGGTAACCCCTGACATGGTACCTTGCAACCCTTCCGTAAGCGATCCGACCGGCCTGTTTTCCAGCCTTTCGGAAGCAACGGTAGATACCGATCCGGTCAGATTGACCTTCTTTTGTGTACCGTATCCCACCACCACGACTTCTTCCAATGCCTGAAGGTCTTCTCTTAATGTAACAGAGAAGGATACCTGGTTCTTAGCCGGTATTTCCTGGGTTATATACCCGATATAAGATATCTGTAAAACAACATTTTCAGGAACTGATAATGAAAATTTTCCATCTATATCCGTCGTTGTCCCGTTTGTCGTTCCTTTTTCCACAACATTGGCTCCGATAACCGGTTCGCCGTACTCATCTGTGACGATTCCGCTTATTTTTTTCTTTTCCTGTGTAAAAATGAAAGATTCTGTTGATATAGGCCGTCCTTGCGCCACAGATATGGTATTGTTTGTTTTCTTGAACTGAAAGCCTGTTTAATGTGTTATTTCATTCAAAATGTTGTCTATTGATTCGTCTTTAACTTTAATACTAACCAGCTTTGTTATGTCCAGGACCGATTCGTCATAAAAGAAATGATATCCGGTAAGCTTAGACAACTGATTAAAAACTTCTTTCAGTGATTTTTTATTTACCGAAAAAGAGAGATTGTTTTCTTTCAACGTTTGCCCGTAAACATTATCGGCACATACAAAATGAACAGATAGCGCAATGGTAAATATGCAGAGGAATGTTCTCATAATTGTTTTTTTTGATATTAGATTATTATTCATACATTTGTCTTGTTTTAATGATGATTATTATTGAAGCCGAACTGCATGAAACTCTTTGAGTGGCCTAATACTTCCGGAGTCTGCAGTGAGAAAATGGGGCAATAGTGCATTCGTGTACTATTGCTTTTTTTGAAATCTTTTGTTTATTCCATAAGCATTCGGATTTTAAGGTTATTATCTGGATAATAGAATAGTATCTCCTTTCACGTGTGGTTTTAATCCGGTGGCAAAACAGATTGATTCGATGATTGCATCCAGATTTTTATTATCATGTGTCCCGGAAATAAGGTTATCATAATCCGGACCGGAGAGAATGACTGTTTTATTATATTTGCGGTTAATTGATTTGATCACTTCACCAATAGGAGTTTTATCAAAGTAAAGTGTACCGTTTACCCATCCGGCATAATAATTTTCGTCCAATTTCAGTTTCGAAAGCGTTCCTTTCTGTTTATCGACGGATAAATGTTCCAAAGGATTTACCCGCAACCGTATATCCATATCAGGTACATCGATCAACACCTTCCCTGTAGAAACGGTGAGCTCTAAAAAATTGTCTTCTCCGTATGATTTCAGATTGAAAGAGGTACCTAAGACCTTTACACGGGTCTCGCCGTTTTTAATAATAAACGGTTTTTCCGGATTTGGCGTAACATCAAAAAAAGCCTCACCGGTCATTTCAATTTCCCGATGCTCTCTATTGTAATCAGACGGTATGGTCAACTTACTTCCGGAATTAAGAACAATATGTGTTCCGTCATCTAATGTATACTCTTTTATTTCTCCTCGTGAGACGGTTATTTCTTTATATGAAATTACCTTTTCCTGCCCTGAACGGACAAAATAATAACCGGTTCCTACTATAAAGAAAAACAGAATGACAGCTGCAATCCTGGATAACCATTTTAACGGATTTGCAGATAC
>JAITVS010000252.1 GCA_031285685.1 Tannerella sp. | reverse complement strand
TCATATTTTGATGTAGATGAAATTGTGTCCCTCATTAACTATTTTTTAGAAAAAAATGACACAATAAATCTGAATACGGTCATCGAATTGGGATACGAATTGCACCCCGATGATACCGGTTTTAAAATCGCTTTGTGCAAAACCCTGGCCTCGATGGAAGATTTTGACTCTGCGATAAAGCTAATCGAGGATATTAATATTAAAGGCAATAAAGATGTCGATCTTATTCGTCTTGAGTGTTACTGCGAACTTGACAGATATGATGAGGCGCTCTGGTTTATAGACGATTTAACGGCAAAAGGATGTTCTCATCTTGAAGAAGCCATTGTCCATATGGCATGTGTGCTTAATGATATCGATAAGTATCAGGATGACGCTTATCGCTTTATCCAGCATGCATTAACCATGTTCCCGGATAATTTCATATTAAAATCAGAATTGTGTTTCAATTTTGAACTGCGCGGGCACACGAAAGAAGCTATGGAACTTTGCCGGAAGCTAATAGATGAAGACCCTTATTCTGCCGAAATATGGTACATGCAGGGAAGATTATATTCAACATGTGCCGATTTTGAAAAGGCAGTGGATTCGCTTAATTTCGCAATAACCTGCATAGACGATAACCAAGAACTGGAATATGAAATAAAACTTATGAGAGCATTCTGTCTGTACAAAAATGAGAGTTACGAAGAGGCTATCCGTTGCTATAAAGAACTAATATCATCCGATGATTTCGTCAACTCACAGGTAAATCCATATTTAGCAGAGTGCTACATGAATGTCAACGAATACGAAAAAGCATATCATATTCTGAAACACGTAATCGGACATAGAGGGATTAATGACGAAGTTTCCGTTTATGGCAATTTTATCTATTGCTGCATAGAAACAGAACGAAGAAAAGAAGCGATAGAAGTATTAGGAGATGCATTAAAACGCTTTCCGCACAGCATACTTGAATATCTTTCTACATTGAATATCATTAAAAACCAGGAACCGGATCGATATACCGGAAAAGAAAATATTATTTATCCGGGTGAACTGGCCAGAAAATATCTCAGTAGCAATATACATAATAATTAAGATGAACAGAACATTTAAAGACTATGCATTCATTGCAATTAAAGGAATGGGAATGGGAGCGGCTGATGTTGTTCCGGGTGTTTCCGGCGGGACAATTGCCTTCATTGTGGGTATATATGAAGAATTGATAGACTCCATAAAAAGCATTAACTGGTCCTCATTAAAGCTATTTCTATCATTTAAATGGAAAGATTTCTGGAAAGCCATAAACGGCAATTTCCTTTTATCCCTTGTCCTTGGAATATGTATAAGTGTATTTTCACTTGCCAAGCTTATCACGCATCTTCTTCTTGAATATCCCATTCTTGTATGGGCTTTTTTCTTCGGATTAGTGCTCGCGTCCACATGGATTGTTGTTCAGGATGTGAAACAGTGGAACTGGAAAACGATCCTTAGCTTTGTTGCAGGAACCGTATTAGCTTTTTATATAACAATGGCCACACCGGCTAAGACACCGGATAGTTATTGGTTTATATTTATTTGCGGCGCAGTAGCAATTTGCGCGATGATACTTCCCGGCATATCCGGAAGTTTTATCCTGGTACTCCTCGGTAAATACTTTTTCATTATGGAGGCGGTGAAATCGTTTAATATACCCGTTCTTTTAATTTTCCTCTGTGGTATAGTTATTGGCATAACCTCCTTTTCACGCGTACTATCTTTTGCCCTGCATCGTTTTCATGATATAACCATAGCTGTACTATCCGGATTCATGCTCGGTTCTCTTAATAAAGTATGGCCATGGAAAAGGGTGGTGGAAACCTATACGGACAGTCATGGTGATATTAAGCCTCTTATCGAAACGAACATTCTTCCGGATCAACTTCTGTGGCAAGCAATAGGATTAGCCATAGTAGGATTCGCCATCGTTTATTTTATTGATAAATTATCCAAAAGAAAAAATATCGATTAATTTTTCTGCTATACGTAAAATCTTCGAAAACAAAGGGATTGACGAAGTATTAATCATTGAAAAGTATTTTATTCGTGTTAAATATAAATTTGTGTATCTTATGATGAAAAAAATTATTTTTATAATTTCAGGTCTCGCTTTATACCTGACTTTACCGGCCCAGGAAGAGAAAAAAGACACTACTTACTGGAAGAAACAAGGCTCAACGTCATTGACATTCGGGCAAACGTCATTTACCAACTGGTCGGCCGGTGGAGAAAACTCCGTATCCGCCCTGGCTGCTTTTGCATACAAAGCCGAATATAAAAAGAACAAAATTGCATGGAATAACAGTCTTGATTTAGGTTATGGACTAAGCTATCAGGGAAGCGATCAGATCAAAAATGACGACCATATCAATGTAGCGACTAATTTCGGGTATCAGGCTGCAAGGCTGTGGTATTATGCTGCCGAATTAAGTTTTAAATCGCAATTCGATAAAGGGTACAGTTCTTATCCTGTTGAAGATGCCGACAAAGATAACTATATCTCACGCTTTATGGCTCCCGGATATCTGATCGGGTCAATCGGTATGAGCTATGCTCATCCCAAAGAAGATCTAAAGATTTTATTGTCTCCGGTTTCCGAAAAAATGACATTTGTTACCGATAAAAAGTTGTCCGACAATGGTGACTACGGGGTAAAACCGGGCAAAAAACTGTTTGCCGAATTCGGAGCACTGACCAAAGGAACTTATTCCAAAAAATTCAATGAGAATATATTATTCGGAACGGTTCTGTCACTGACCACAGCCTATGACACCTTCGGAAATATTGACGTAGACTGGACTATGTCACTGGATTGGAAACTGAATAAATATTTTACATTCAAAGCCAATACATACTTATTGTATGACAATGATATAAAATACATCGATAAAGACGGGAACAAAAAAGGTCCGCGCGTTCAGTTTAAGGAAGTTATCGGGCTCGGTTTCGGATATATATTCTAAAGCCGGTCATTATCAATCAAAACCGTTAGTTAAATTAAAATTCTAAACGTTTTATATTTATAAAACAGAGAGTATGAGGTGAAAATTTTGTACTTTTGTGCCCTTGTAATAATAAACTACAGAAAATTAGAGATTATGGCAAAAATAAAAGGAGCGGTTGTCGTTAATACAGAGCGCTGTAAAGGTTGTAATTTATGTGTAGTAACCTGCCCGGTAGATGTACTCGAATTACATCCGAGAGAAGTAAACGATAAAGGATATCATTATGTTTATATGAAAAACCCTGACGCATGCATCGGATGTGCAAGCTGTGGCTGGGTTTGTCCTGATGGCTGCCTTACTATTTATAAAAAGAAAATAGAGATTTAAAATGGAAGAAGTTAGATTAATGAAAGGCAACGAAGCGATTGCTCATGCAGCTATTCGTTACGGAACAGATGGATATTTCGGCTACCCGATTACACCTCAATCGGAAATATTGGAAACACTGGAAGCGGAAAAACCTTGGGAAACAACCGGAATGGTCGTTCTTCAGGCCGAAAGTGAAATTGCAGCAATCAATATGGTTTACGGAGGTGCAGGCACCGGTAAACGTGTGATGACTTCATCATCAAGTCCCGGAATAAGCCTTAAGCTGGAAGGTATCTCATACATTGCAGGGGCCGATCTTCCCTGTCTCATCGTAAATGTAATGCGCGGAGGTCCCGGATTGGGAACCATACAACCAAGTCAGGCGGACTACTTTCAGGCGGTCAAAGGTGGCGGCCATGGTGACTACAGGGTTATAACGCTGGCTCCTTCTTCTGTGCAGGAGATGGCCGATTTCGTATCGTTAGGTTTTGATCTGGCATTCAAATATCAAAATCCGGCCATGATACTTGCCGACGGGATGATCGGACAACTAATGGAAAAGGTAATATTGCCTCCTTTTAACAAGCGTAAAACCGATAATGAAATAATAGCGGAATCGCCATGGGCTGCGACAGGAAAAACAGCCGGCAGAGAACGTAATGTGATCACATCTCTCGAGCTTGATCCGGCTATCATGGAAAAGAAAAACCTTCGTTTTCAGGAAAAATATCACAAGATTGAAGAAAATGAAGTTCGTTTCGAAGAATATATGTGTGACGACGCCGATTATTTGCTTATTGCTTTCGGTTCTTCGGCACGTATTTGCCAAAAAGCAATAAAAAACGCCCGTAATGAAGGATTGAAACTGGGATTATTCCGCCCGATTACCCTTTGGCCATTTCCGACAAAAGCAATTGCCGGTTATGCGGATAAAGTAAAAGGAATGCTTTCCGTAGAACTAAATGCAGGACAAATGGTTGAAGATGTGCGTCTGTCCGTAAACGGAAAAGTGAAAGTAGAACACTTCGGTCGCCTGGGAGGGATTGTATTTACTCCTGATGAAATCGTCAACGCAGTAAAAGAAAAACTCGTATGAAACGGGGAAGCCGGTTAGATGAATTATTCACCTTGCTATTTATGGTTTTAGCCATAGGAGCGATTGTTTGCTATTTTGCACTGGGCAGCGATAATCCGACGTATCTTATTCTCGGAGGTAGTGCAGTATTGCTAAGAGTTGCACAATATATTATGAGATTTTTTTGAATTTAAAAACATATGAAAGGTATGGACTTAAACGAAATAATAAAACCGGAAAATCTGGTTTATAAAAAGCCTAAATTACTAAATGATACCCCGATGCACTATTGCCCCGGATGCAGTCATAGTGTAATACACAAGCTTATTGCCGAGATTGTGGAAGAGATGGGCATGGAAGAGAAAACGATCGGTGTTTCACCGGTAGGTTGTGCAGTTTTCGCATATAACTATATAGAAATTGACTGGGTTGAAGCAGCTCATGGACGTGCGCCGGCTGTAGCGACGGCCGTTAAAAGGCTCAATCCCGGTAAAATGGTTTTTACTTACCAGGGAGACGGCGATTTGGCTGCAATCGGCACAGCAGAAACCATTCATGCAGCTAACCGCGGTGAAAATATCGTCATTGTCTTCGTGAACAATGCGATTTATGGTATGACCGGAGGACAGATGGCTCCTACGACACTGGTCGGCATGCCGACATCAACCTGCCCGTACGGACGTGAGATTCCATTAAACGGTTATCCGTTAAAGATATCGAATTTACTGGCACAACTTGAAGGCACATGCCTCGTTACCCGTCAAAGCGTTGAAACCGTGGCTGCTGTAAAAAAATCAAAAAAAATGCTTCGCCTGGCTTTTGAAAACTCAATGGCCGGAAAAGGTACTTCAGTCGTGGAATTTGTGTCTACATGTGCTTCAGGATGGAAGCAATCTCCGGAAAACGCAAACAAGTGGATGGAAGAAAATATGTTCCCATATTATCCGTTAGGTGATTTAAAAAACATTTGATTTCGAATTAATAAACAGAACAATAAAATGACACACGAAATTATAATAGCAGGATTTGGCGGACAAGGAGTTCTCTCGATGGGAAAAATATTGGCATATTCAGGCTTAATGGAAGGAAAAGAAGTCAGCTGGATGCCATCCTACGGACCGGAGCAACGCGGAGGAACGGCCAATGTCACAGTTATCATAAGTAATGAACGGATTAGTTCTCCTGTTCTCAATGAATATGATATTGCTATTATTCTGAACCAACCTTCAATGGATAAATTTGAGTCCAAAGTAAAAAAAGGTGGTATCCTCATATACGATGATTACGGTATTCATAAGCCGATAAAACGTGATGATATTAACGTATACCGGATAAATGCGATGGATACGGCTACGGAACTGAATATGTCAAAAACATTTAATATGATTGTGTTGGGAGGTTTGTTAAAAATAGTAC
>JAITVS010000228.1 GCA_031285685.1 Tannerella sp. | reverse complement strand
GTGGTGACGATCAGCAGATCCGGTTTTGTTTCCCGCATCATCTTCTCGAAGTCGGTAAATGTGGGACAGTCCGCTCCGATCATTTCCTTACCGACTTTCACCCGCCCTTCGTTTTTATCACAGAGGCCGACAAATGTCAGGTATTCAGGGTACGACCTGACCAGATCGCTTCCCCACATGCCGGTACCGCGCGAACCTGTACCGACCAACGCCACCTTAATCTTTTTGACCGCTTGCGGCGGAGCGGCATTTGTTGTTTCACTTGCTTTTATATCAACCGGAGCGGAAGATAAAAAGGCTGCTCCCGTCAGAGCTCCCGTAGATGCCAGAAATTTTCTTCTGGACATGGCAATTGTTTCTTTGTTCATTATTATATTATATGGTATTAATGTGTCAGTCATTCCCGGTGCTTGAAAGCGCCTTTCTATCAAAGTACGGTAGTTTCACCTCAAAAGTACGATAGTTTTAGGTAAAACAAGTCTATTAGCTTACTTTCTTTCAATGTTTCACAATAATTTTATGTACTTCCGGCCTGGATCCGTCGCCGGTATCTATCATTAAATAATAAATCCCGCCGGGAAGTCCGGATACATTCAGTTGCGTCTGATCTCCCTGTGAAACCGATTGCCGCACGGAAGCCCCGTTCGCATTATACAGGTAAACCGTATAAGCTTTGTTCCCTGCCGTTTTGTTTCCTCCCGCCGACTGAGCAGGTACGGATGAGATTCCCGTATTCAGGCTTACGGTCAATTCATCGGACACCGGATTCGGGTATGCCCGGTAGAGGGAAGACGAGGAAGACGAATTGGAATAATACGAAGGATCGTACACGCTCACCCCGCTGCCGAAATATTCCCCTGTTCCGTTTACATTCGTTGCCCGGACGAGTAACTGGTAATATCCCGTATCGGAAAAAGATACACCCAGGCAGGCGGAAGTGGGGCCGTATACCGAATTGAACCCTATCGGATTTAATACCCACTGGAAACCGTTGGGGGGGATGGCGGCTTTATAATCATATTCTGCCCAGAAGGAGGTATAACCCGTATTCGGAACCCTCCTTTCTCCGGTTATTCCGGAGATTGCAGGTTTCCCTACCCAAACTTCGCAGCGGGAGCTGGAAATACCGCCGACCGTAGCCTGGATCCATCCGATACCGCTGGATGTTGCAGATGCCGGCTTGACGGTAATCGATGTGTTGTTGCTGCTTAGCTTTTGAAGATTGTCGCTCCAAGTCCATGTGACGGCTCCTCCGCTGTTTCCGTTCAAATTTAAAGTATATGCACTTCCTGCATTCAGTACAAGCGTCGAACCGCTGACTTTCGGTGCAACCAGACTGAGTGCCGCATGAGCATCAACCAGGCCATACCCGACCTCATTGTTCCAGTTACCGTTGGGTTTAGCGGTAGAATAAAGATACCCCGAAAGCTTTTTGCAGGTTGATTCTATCGCATTCCGTACCTGCGCCTGCGTTAAATTCGGACGCACGGAAAGGATAAGGGCGGCAACGCCGGCAACTTGAGGGCAGGCGGCGGAAGTGCCACCGAAACGGGAAGTATAGTTTCCAGTTTCATAGCCATTAGAACCCACTCTGTCAGTTGTAACAATATCTCCATTCAGATCAGTATCACCAGACGGAGCTACCACGTCCAGTGCATTGCCTCTGCTACTATAATCCCAAATGTTACCACTTCTATCAACTGCACCTACGGCTATTACGTTTGCATGATTTGCAGGATAAAAGACATTTTGGTAGGGTCGTGCATTTCCCGAAGAAAAAACAACAACACAGCCTTTGCGACCTCTACCCTGAATTACAGCATCGTTGATAGCATTGTCAATTGGTGTATAAGGAGATCCGCCTCCCCACGAGTTGCTGATAACATCTGCACCATTTTGCCATGCCCATTGTATAGAATTAGCTGCCCAATCTGTATTGATATTTCCAAATGCATCACTGCTGTGTATTGGTATTATTTTACAATAGGGACTTACTCCACTGATTCCTTCTCTATTGTTTTGTACTGCACCTATAATACCGGCACAGGCAATTCCATGATTATCTCCATTCCATACAGGGGCACCACCGGAATTATTTCCGGAAGCATCGTATCCGGGTAAAAGATTGACTTGTAAATCCAGATGCGTCAAATCAACTCCCTGATCAATAACGGCGACTTTAATATTCGGACTGCCCTGTGTAATCTCCCATGCCCGTTCTGCTTTAATATCAACTCCTGCCTTCCCGTAGCTTTGTCCGGTATTTTTCAAGTAATACTGCTGATTAAATAATGTATCATTTGAGTGGAATGCATTCAATACAATAAAATTTGGCTCTGAAAACTCAAAAAGCCCTGTTTCATAAAACAGATTCGACATCTGTAATGCATCTAAATCAGAGACCTTAGAAACATGTATCATGAATTGATTTTTCACAAATTCATTTTCCCGCCCCACCTTGCAATGATTCTTCCTGGCCAGTTCCTGCAATTGTTCGCAGGACGTTGTTCTTTTTAATTTAACTGCAAATTCATCTGTAAGCCCTTGCAAGGCATCATTGTATTGCAATATTGGCGTTATCGAAACAATTTCATCACTTGTTTTGTAAGATTCAATCACTGATGATATCTGGCTGTTTTCTTTTACTTCCAAAACAACCGAATTATAGAAATCATCGTCCAAACTTCTGCCCAAAGATGAGCGTACAGAAGTGTTTTCGCTGATTAAGGATTGTACCTGTTCTTTTTTAATATTGGAAGTAAATTTAAGAAATACTTTATCCGCTCTTGGCTGCAGAAAAATTTTTTCACCCTGATAATAGTAAAAAACCTTATTCGCTTCTTGGGCGTACAATGACAGGCTGAATAAAATACCTGTAATTACAATAAAAATAATCTTTCTCATAATTTTATATTTATTTGTGATTAATTAATTCTCTTTTTCGAAAATCATATTCGGCGGAGCTAAACCTATCATAACATAGTAATTCAAAAATTCTATTTCAAATTTACTACTGTTGATCACACGAAAATAAAGTTCAGTCGTTATCTCCGGTTTATAGGTTACAGTTGTTAATATAATAGAGGAACCTTGTATGCAGTATATAAATTCATCGGTTACGTCCTGTCTTATTATTTCAAGCCTCTCGTCATCTATGAAATTTATTTTAATCCTTGGCTCATATTCATTCGGATAAGTTTGGATATACATGCCGGATAAATGGGAGTCTGCTATCCACTCACAAGAACTACCTCCTATCAACACCAGCAGCATTGCTGTGGTTTTAAGAATATTTGTTTTCATATTTAACTGTTTATTTCCAAAATGAGTTTTTGTTTTCAAAATTCACTTCATATTCGGAGCAAGAATCTCCTGCAAATCCCCGTAGAAGACATAATCTTTCTCCTTTACAATTGATAAGTTCATGTCCAAAATCAGGACATCCTACACATGTCTCCAATAAAAAACCTGTACCGTCTTTATAAGT
>JAITVS010000189.1 GCA_031285685.1 Tannerella sp. | reverse complement strand
CAATTTCATCTACATCAAAATATGAAGTTAAACCGTTTTTTTGTAGTGACAAAAATCGTTCCAATAAAAATGAAATATCGTCCATTATTAATTGCAAATTTTAATTATGCATCTTTGCTTATAAATTAAAACTATCTTACAATGCTTATTAACGCAGTGTTTTTGTGTAAGTTTCCGTTTTTATTAAAGTTGTATATTATAGTTAGTTTCAATTTTCTGCAAATTATTTACCTTTAATTTTACCCCATGTATCTTTCAGGGATACTGTGCGGTTGAAAATCAGTTTTCCGTTTTTACTATCCGGATCTACATTAAAATATCCGATGCGTTGGAACTGAAAGTGATCATAAGGTTTTGCCTCTTTCAATTCTTCCTCCACATAGCAATTTGTGAGGACTTTTAAAGAATTGGGATTCAACAATTCGTGTAACTCTTTGTCTTTTTCATCCGAAGGATTTTCAACCATGAATAACCTGTCATATAAACGCACTTCGGCAGGAATGGCGTGTTGCACCGACACCCAATGTATGGTTCCTTTTACTTTCCGGCTACTTCCGGGCATTCCGCTTTTTGTTTCAGGATCGTATTCGGCGTAGACTTCAATTACTTCTCCGGCATCGTTTTTCTTACACCCCGTACATTTTACAATATAAGAGCAGCGCAATCTGACTTCCTGTCCTGCAGTAAGGCGGAAATATTGTTTGGGAGCATCTTCCATAAAATCATCCGCTTCGATATATAATTCACGTGAAAAAGCTATTTGGTGTGTCCCGGCTGAAGGGTCTTCCGGATTATTGACGGATTCAAACTTTTCTACCAGATCTTCCGGATAGTTTGTAATGACCAGTTTAACCGGATTTATAACAGCAGCTACACGTTTCGCTGTGGCATTCAGGTCTTCTCTTACTGCATATTCCAACTGCGCCATATCAATTATTCCGTCATATTTGGTATACCCTATCATATTGATGAAATTCCGGATGGAAGCCGGTGTGAATCCGCGTCTGCGAAATCCGCAAATTGTCGGCATACGGGGATCATCCCATCCGTTTACGAGATTTTCTTTCACAAGCTGAAGTAATTTTCGCTTGCTCATCATGGTATATGTCAGGTTCAACCGGTTGAATTCCGTTTGATGAGGACGGTAGTTCTCGTAAATTTTATTTTTATCAAACCCGTCATCATAGTTTTTATTTGTCTCTTCAATCAGTAAATCTATAAAGTGATCATAAAGAGGACGGTGCACTTCAAATTCGAGCGTGCACAGAGAATGAGTCACACCTTCAAAATAATCACTTTGCCCGTGTGCGAAGTCATACATCGGATAAACATTCCATTTTGTTCCCGTACGGTGATGCGGAGTTTTAATGATACGATAGATAATCGGGTCACGGAAGTGCATATTCGGCGAGGCCATGTCTATTTTGGCACGCAGCGTCATAGCGCCTTCTTCGAATTCTCCTTCATTCATCTTTTTGAAAAGATGAAGACTTTCTTCAACCGGTCTGTTTCTGAAAGGACTATCAATTCCCGATTGTGTAGGCGTACCCTTTTGTTTTGCTATCTGTTCAGCCGTTTGTTCATCAATATATGCATTTCCACTTTTTATAAGGCGTACGGCAAAGTCAAACAATTGTTGAAAATAATCAGACGCATAATATATGCCGGCCCATTGAAAACCGAGCCATTTAATATCTTCCTGTATGGAGTCTACGTATTCAATCTCTTCTTTTGTCGGGTTGGTATCATCAAAACGCAGGTTGCACAGGCCACCGTAACGTTGGGCTATACCAAAATCCAGACAGATGGCTTTTGCATGTCCGATATGAAGATAGCCGTTTGGTTCCGGCGGAAAACGAGTTTGAATCCGTCCGTCGTTCAGACCTTCCGCTAAGTCCTTTTCCACTATCTGTTCAATAAAGTTCAAACTCTTTTTATTTTCTTCCTGAATTGTATTCTCTGCCATAATGAATAAGTTGTTTTGAGCGGCAAAGATAATGCAAGCCGGGGGGAATACAAAATTAGTGGAACTTATTTTTATTTGGTTCTACCTTGTAAACCAACAGTTATTTATTGGCGGGAGGCGGGTTTATTGTTCGTATTGATGATGTATTCCGTCAATGAAAGTGTGATCCGGAAATAAAAATAATATTTTAATAAGATGGAAGAAGGATTTTGATTTCCTATATTTTTTTATCTTTGTTGTTTGTCAGAAAATAAAAATATAGTACTATGCAGCGTTTTTGATAAAACGTGCATCTATATAAAGGAACGTACGTGATGACAATGAGTGAAAAACAACTGATAGAAGGTTGTATCAAAGGTGACAGAAGGGCTCAAAAAGCTTTGTATGACAAGTATTCCCATCGAATGATGGCTGTGTGTCTCCGCTATGTAAAAGATACGGAAGATGCTCGTGATCTGATGCAGGAGGGCTTTGTTAAATTGTACACCAATATTTGTAAGTATATGGGCGAAGGCTCATTTGACGGTTGGGTACGGAAAATTTTTGTGAATTGTGCATTGGAACGTCTGCGTCAAAATGATGTACTGAGAAATGCAGATGACATAGATGATATTGATTATGCAGAGATACCGGACGAATCAGCGACGACTGAAATTTCCTCGGAGGAAATCATGATGTATGTGCGATCGTTGCCGGATGGTTTTCGGACGGTATTCAATCTGTTTGCTATTGAAGGGTATTCTCATAAGGAGATTGGCTGTAAGCTGAATATATCGGAGAGTACATCGCGTTCGCAATATATGCGTGCACGCAAGATGCTCCAGAAAATGATTCTAAAAAAATGAATTGTATCAGATGAAAGAAGAAAGAGGAAAATGGGAAGACATAATCCGTTCAAAAATATATGATTTTGAGTCGGATACAAATCCGGATGATTGGGATGTCATATCGGCTAAAATATCCGGAGGAAAGACCGTCCGGTTTAATCCTTATCGTAAATACGGCTATATTGCCGCTGCGGCTGTAGCAATGTTACTGATTGTTGGAGGAATCTATTTTTATTCGGATAATGGTCAGGTGTCCGATCAGATAGCTATTGTTGAAGAACCTGCTCAATATGCTGCCGGAGGAAGTGAAGATCTTGTTGAAAAAATTGCGGATCCGGTTGATAAATCGGAAGGAAATGTTGAAAAAACGGTTGATAACCGTACAGAAGAAGCAACCGCTCTTTCGTTAAAAGCTTCTGTTGAAGAGGAAAGAGTATTCCGTGAGGGCAAATCCGAATTAAAAGAAGAACCTCCGGTGCAGCTGAAACCACTGCTTGTTGATGAAAGCAATCCGGCCATAAAAAACATACCGGACCCGGATATTAAAATGATAGAGAAAGAGATTTTGGCTGGATTTCAGAAAATAAAACCGGAGGAAATGGCGTCGGAAGAACTGTTTTTTGCCGAAGCTTCTCCGGCAATGGAGATGAAGCGTCGACGCTGGGGCTTCGGTATGGGTGGGGGAGGTTATGCCGTAAATTCAACCTCCGGAGGTTTTGGGGTAGAGCCTTATTCCGGGTTACTGAGCAACAGCGAAGAATACATGTTTGGCGGCAACATTATTAAATTGCGGAATTTCGCTCAAAAATCGGATAAAAATCATGCTGACGAAGTAAATGCCTATGCTTCTAACGAGTTGCCGGGAAAAGTGAAGTATAAAACACCGATATCCGGCGGTATGGGGGTCAGTTATTTTTTGAATGATCGCTGGGCCTTGCAGAGTGGAGCTGTATATACTTTACTCAGGTCGGAAGGAAGTTATTATGATACTAAAGGTAATGTTGCAGACTGGAAGCAAAACCTTCATTATATAGGAGTTCCTTTGTCGGTATCCTATAAGATCGCAGAATGGAACCGTTTTCAGTTTTATGCATCCGCAGGGGGCATGTGTGAATTTAATGTAGCGGGTAAATTAAAGAAAACCATGACTGTGGAAAAACTGGAGGCAAAAGAGAGCGAGAATGTACATATGAAAACTCCTTTGTGGTCTGTTAATACGCGTGCCGGAGTGGCTTATCCGATATGGAAATTTATAAATGCTTATGCAGAGGCCGGAGCTTCTTACTATTTTGATAATGGCAGTGAAATTGAAACAATTAGGTCGGATAAACCTTTTAATGTATCTTTGCAGGCTGGAATACGCTTAGGATTCTGAATGTTTTATTGAAGTAAATGAAGCAATTTTTTTTATTTAAAAAATATAGTTTTACATTTGTAACACTAATTAAAATATTAAATTGATTTTTTTGATTATAGATTATTAATTTGATATGTAATTATGAAAAAATATAATTAATTTAAAAACAGAATTTTATGAAAAAGATTTTATTATTATCATTGGCTTTTGTGAGTTTTGCATGTAGTAATCAAGCAGATGATTTGTTAAGTGAATCAACTTCTCAAGAAATTATTGAAGATTTTGGAAATAAAAAAGAACTTGTAGATTTAGGAAATGGTTTTTTTGCTGAAAAAGTTGATGATGTTTATATATTTGAGGGTGATATGCTTTTTGGTTATGAGGCATTATTATCATATATAGAAGAGAATTATAAAGAACCAGATACTTCTGTTAGTACGAGAAGTTTTGCATTAAAGTCAACAAAAAAATGGACTGATGCAACTATATACTATACGTTTAATTCAAATGTTCCTGCTGATTTCAGACCGCAAATCTTATCAGCTATGGATGATTGGTCGATCTCAAGGGGTATAGGAAGTATGGCCTTTAAGCCTCTTAAATTTATACAAAGAACAAATCAAAAAAATTATGTAGAATTTATTATGATTAGTGATTCGCTAGTTGGGGGATATTCATATACTGGTATGATAGGAGGTAAGCAGCAGATACAATTTAGCATCCAAAATACTAACGTCAACACGATAAAGGGTATTGCGTTACATGAGATAGGCCACGCAATAGGACTTGATCATCCACATCAAGCTCCAGATAGAGATAAATATATAAAAGTATTGTCTGAAAATATTATGGATCAATATAAATATGCTTTTAACAAGAAGTCTGGTAGTATATATGGTGGTTTTGGTAGTGGTTTGGGGGTAACGAATCCTGTGTCTTCTACCCCCTCAATTATGATGTATAGTAGTTATGCATTTTCTAAAAATGGAAAACCTACAATAACTAGATTGGATAATTCTACATTTTCTGCTAATAGCACTACAATCACATTAGATGATTGGGGTGTCATTTCAGTTATGTACAAATAATGTTATATAAAAGATGTAAAACCAGTTTTAATTATTGAAAAATGAAAAAAAATAGTTCGTATTTTATTGTAATGCTTTTAAGCGCAATAAGCCTTACTTCTTGTCTGGATGGTGGTGGTAATGTATCTTCGTATGCTGGATTAGGAGTTATAGATATTGGCAGTAAAAGTTTTGTTACTGTGTTAAAAACGACAGGTGGTGAAATATATACTCCTGAAATTAGTTCTATGGTTAGTAAAGGGGATTTGCGAATAGGAGATTGTCTTTGTCTTTATTATAAGGTAGATTTTGATTTAGCGGAAAATTCCAATAGTGTGGTTGCAACTAATGGATATTATACGGCGTCACTTAATGGATATCAAAAATTTGATAAAAACTATTTGAATTATTCTTTTACGGATACAACTGGACTACAGATGAATGAGGTTGCGGTAAGCAATCCGTTTTATACGGATTATGGAGGTATAAACGGATTTTATAGCCGGTATATGTATATTACACATGTTGTAAGTCAACCGGAAGATTTAACATTGAGTTGGGATTTATCTTATGATTCGGAGACAATGATGCCTACGGAAGTAGATGGTAAGCGTTATTATGACTTGTTTGTTCGTGCGACGAAAACAAACGAAAGTAGTAAAACGACAAATGTTACTTTCCCCTATTATATTGCATATGATATGAGAGATTATTTAAGCACTGCTGCAGCTTTAGAAAAAGAAGCCTTAGGCGGTAGTTATAATACTATGTCTACATTTACAATACGAATAAATTATGCTTCCGCAATAAATGGAGATGTTATAACATGGAGTAGTAAGGAATGGAGTCCGTATATTTCTTTATTTTTGTCTGATGGGAAATAAGGATATTCTTCCGATAAATTAAAAAGTTAACCCCTAAAGTGTAAAGCTTTAGGGGTTAACTTTTTAATGTCTTCACTTGGACTTTTTCGGGTTTTACAGTTTATCTGCATTTGTAAGTAGGTACTCTTCTGCATCAACACTCCATAGCCCGTTATTCGCATCGCAGAGTTTATGTAGTTCTGCATATACGGGATTGTTGTTTTTACCTTTTTCTTCAAAGTCGCTTATAGCGGTTAGCGGCATGTCTATATGTGTGTATATGAGTTTTTTTCCGCCCGGTATATGAGGAAGATTCATCGTTGTATCAATAACAGCGTTTATTCCTCCGATGTGTGTTACTAATCCTGCCGGATCGAGTCCTTTGCTCATCATATCGAGTGCTTCTACCATATCATCATTGTTTCCGCCGCTTGTTCCTACAATATGTGTCCTCGCATAATGAACATTATAGAAATTAAACGGAGCTTTAAAGTCCGTTTTTGCCGGACCGGCAAAGAAGTTCAGGCATCCGTCGACAGCAAGAAGTTCATCCGCCTGTTCAATAATCGGAACGACGGGTGCGAACACAAATACATCATCATATCCGTATCCCTTGGTAAGGTTTTTTAGTTCCGCGACAGGATTTTCCATTTTCCCTGTGTTGATATATTTGAGTTCAATGCCGTTTTTAGCCGCCTCTTCGGGACTGTATAAAAGTTCCGCACGATCCAGTCTGGTTTGATCTATGTCGGTTACGATAAGGAATTTTGGCTTTCTGTCGGTACGGTGAATGGCATAGTTAATAGCTGCGAGTCCCATAGGACCCACCCCTGCAAGGATCGCCATATTTCCATCCTCCTTTATTTCCATATGGTGTATGTATGAGCCTTGTTCGGTATGGTAATTGGCATGCATGGCTCCGATTACACAGGACAGCGGTTCGGATAATGAGGCGGGATAAAAACCATTGCCCGTATAGTGCAACAGGCAGTCGTTTTCCATCACTTCGTTAGGTATAATAACATAAGTAGCGTCACCTCCGATATATTGATACGAATATCCGGGTGCGCTTAATAACCCTACAGGACCGTCTTTATAATTAAGCGCGGGTTGTATCGAAAACTTATCGCCGGGTTTGAACCGGTCTTTCCATTTGCTGCCAACTTCAGCGATTTCACCGGCAAATTCGTGACCGATTATAACAGGATTCTGAGCCACATCATGTGGTACGCGTTTATGTATATCCGCTTCATGGGTAGCTTTGTAGGACGACATACAAATGCTGTCGCATATCACTTTTGCCAGGATTTCATTGTCTTTGATAGCCGGCAATTCAAATTCCTCCAGGCGAAGATCGTTTTTTCCGTATAAACGGACTGCTTTTGTTTTCATATATCAAAATAATTAATTGTTAATGAATTAACTTAGCATTACCTGTCCTCCGGTTACCGGAATCGCTTGTCCGGTTTCGCAAGTCTGGTCAATGAGGTAAAGCGCTGCTTTTGTCACGTCTTCCGGACCTGTGCCTTTACGCATGGGAACCTGATCCATGTAGAATTTGCGAACGTCTTCGATTGTTTTCGCACCGGGAACTTTTCCTGCGTGCAGGTATTGTTTGAAAAGTCCGTTTTCCGGATTGGCCCAAAGCGGTCCTTCATAGAAATTACCGGGACAAATGGAGTTTACCTTGATGCGAAACGGCGCCAGTTCAAGAGCAAATGATTGTGTTAATCCGATACCTCCGAATTTACCTCCTGCATAAGCAAAATTGGCTTTAGAACCACGCAGTCCTGATTTAGAGTTTATCTGGATGATGTCGCAATAGGCTTCCGGAGCATATTTGTTCTGAAGTTTCATTACACGCGACGCTGCCTGGGTGCAATAGAAATACGCATTATAATTTATTTTTGTAACAAATTCGAAGTCTTCCGGGGTCATCTCCTCAAGTCCTCCTGCACGAAGCACGCCTGCATTACTGACAAAAACATCCAGTCCGCCGAAATTACAAACTGTTTCATGAATAAGGTTGCGCAGACTTGCCGTATCGGAAACATTTGTTTTAACAAATAGGGTCCGGTTTGATTTACATAAGCCGAGAAATCTTTCCGCAGTGGCCATACCTACAGCTTCATTCAGGTCAGCAACCACGATGTTTGCTCCTTCTTTCAGCAGGCATTCCGCTATACCTTCTCCAAAGCCTTGTGCAGCGCCTGTGACAATGATGGTTTTGTTTTCCACCCGTCCGGAAGCGCTTCCGGCGCTTACTTTGCGGCGGTAGTTTTCAACTTCCCAGTTGTCGATAAAATCGATTTGCTTTTGCGTCATCGGATGTTCTCCTCCGAATGATTGTGCGATTTCCGCTACTTTCATCATATCTTCATAGACATCGAGGATGATATCGCATCCGGCGGCATTATCGCCAACCGCTACAAGACCTATACCTTCAATAAGCAACACTTTCGGTGTATATCCGTTTTTCTTTGTATAGGAATCGATTTCTTTTTGTGCTTTTTTCAGAAGATCTTCATTGTCTTTTGCCGACAGATAAACATATTTCGATTTGCAGTATACAATTACATCGGGTGTGAAAGGCGCTGCAATTTTATCAAACTCTTTGGGGGATAAAGCAAATTTTTTGATTCGGCTGTTGTTGCGCACTTTTAATGTTTTCAGTCCTCCCTGACGACTAAGCATCATACGTATGGCAGGAATCGTATCCTGTACACAATCGCATGTCTTTTCGCTTTTGGAGTTCTGTTTTACAGCTGCTTTTTTCTCAATTTTGCCGATTACATTCTTGTATATCGTATCAATTTCTTTTGTCGTATCAGCGCCTACGAATATACCATGGTTTTGTAGTAATACGATAGACGGATGTTTACCCTTTTTCTTTTTATAATCGTTGATACGTGTTTCCACTTCTTTAAATAGCACATATCCCGGATCTGTGTAAGGGATGTATACCGCTTCGTCTCCGAACAGTTTTTTAGTTTCGGCTTCGGCATTTTTACTGCACATCAACCCGTTTACAACAGTTGGATGAAGGTGTACGATGAATGCATAGTCTATCGCGTTGTGCATGGATGTTTCAACGGACGGACGACGGTCTTTCGTAATACATGCCACAGCCAGATCATTTTTCACTTCTTCTTCACGTTTGGCTGCATTGGTACTGTATTTCCTTTCGGATATTGCATTTAATTTCTGACGGTCAAGTACGGCGAATCCATCTTCGGTAATGGTTGCCAGTGCATGTCCGCTTGCTTTGACCCAAATTTTTTTGTCATCCTTATAAGATGTATTACCGCCGCCGGCAATCACATAGCGACTATCGCTTCCGTATTTTTGGGATATTTCGATTAATTGTTTTATTTCTTTCATACGTAGAGGTTTAACTATGATTTTTAATTCAATTATTTTATCACAGAATTACTTTTTGTATCAGCTTATCTCCTTCTTTAATGAATCGGTCGCGATTTGTCGTGTCTGCAAAGCCTTTTGCGTCAACATATCCCGGTTTTCCGTTATGTACCTGTTCCTGATGAGCAGCAATAACACATGCGCCGTCATAATTGATCTGTTTCAGTCGTTCGGTCAGAGGAGTATTTCCCCGTGCAGACAGTTTAACCGGCTCCATCGCCGGTGTATTATGCTCTGTTCCGAATGTTACGACAAATCCGTT
>JAITVS010000161.1 GCA_031285685.1 Tannerella sp. | reverse complement strand
AACCTGCTCAAAGCGGGGCAAATTGATGAAGTTATCTCGTTACTTATCCGTTACCTATTCTGAATTATAGCCAATACAAATGGCTGATTCAG
The DNA here is from genome assembly GCA_031285685.1 of Tannerella sp. Lineage (GTDB taxonomy): Bacteria > Bacteroidota > Bacteroidia > Bacteroidales > Tannerellaceae > Tannerella. The sequence goes on along the minus strand of JAITVS010000161.1, from coordinate 8,757 downwards.
AGAGAAATAATCAAAAAGCATAGTTTTTTTACCAAATCATTACCCGATATTAATATTGGCGTAAGTGACAACAGTTTCTTATTCAATATTTTGAGCAGTTTTTCATAACAGCAAAAAACTCAATTGAAAGTAACTTTGTAACCAAAAAGAATTGAGGAATTTTATCTGAATATAAATAATTGTTTAAAATGAATATAGCTGAAAAAATACGTTCAAAAGGAATAAAAGCAACCCCCCAAAGGCAGCTTGTATATGAGGTTTTGGAAGGCTTAGGCCACGCCCCGATAGATGAGATTACGAGAAAGGTACGGGCGGCAAATCCCTGCATTACGGTTGCTACCGTTTACCGGATTCTCGATTCATTTCAGGAAGCGGGCTTGATTTCTTACCTCAACCACCCGAATGGAAAATCGTATTACGATATAACGCCAGATGTTCACCACCATATCTATATGGATAATAATGAGATTTTAGACTATACAGATGAAGAACTGACCGAATTGATTAAGAAACGGCTGCAAACCGGAAAATTCAAAGATTTAGCTATAGAACAGGTATCTGTTCAGATATTTGCTAAAAATAAACCTCAAAAATAGAAATATCATGGAAGAAAAGAAAAAAATGACAACAGAATCCGGTCGTCCCGTAGCAGACAACCAGAACTCCCAAACCGCAGGGCAACGCGGCCCCATGCTGATTCAAGATCCGTGGTTTTTGGAAAAACTTGCCCACTTCGACCGTGAAGTGATTCCAGAACGCCGTATGCACGCTAAAGGTTCGGGGGCTTACGGCACGTTTACCGTAACGCACGATATTACGAAATATACTCGTGCTTCCATTTTTGAAAAGGTCGGCAAGAAAACTGATTGCTTTGTCCGTTTTTCAACCGTTGCAGGCGAACGTGGCGCCGCCGATGCCGAACGCGACATCCGTGGTTTTGCCATGAAGTTTTATACCGATGAAGGTAACTGGGACTTGGTAGGAAACAACACACCCGTATTCTTTTTGCGCGACCCATTGAAATTTCCCGATTTGAACCATGCCGTGAAACGCGACCCGCGAACCAACTTACGCAGCGCCAACAACAACTGGGATTTTTGGACATCATTACCCGAAGCCTTACATCAGGTTACAATGACCATGAGCGACCGCGGTATTCCTTATTCCTACCGCCACATGCATGGTTTCGGTAGCCATACCTACAGTTTCCTCAATGCCGACAATGTTCGCATATGGGTGAAGTTCCATCTTAGAACTATGCAGGGAATCAAAAACCTGACCGACCAAGAGGCTGAAGCCATCATTGCCAAAGACCGTGAATCGCACCAACGCGACCTTTACAACGCCATAGAAAATAAAGATTTTCCGCGTTGGGCGTTCAGCATACAAGTGATGACCGAGAAGGAAGCGGACGAATACCGCATCAATCCTTTCGACCTGACCAAAACATGGTCGCACAAAGATTTTCCGTTGATTGATGTAGGTATTTTGGAACTGAATAAAAATCCTGAAAACTATTATGCCGAAGTCGAACAATCAGCTTTCAACCCGATGAATATTGTGGAAGGCATTGGTTTTTCGCCCGACAAAATGCTGCAAGGCCGTTTATTTTCTTATGGCGATGCGCAACGATACCGTTTGGGTGTGAACTATTATCAAATTCCGGTTAATCAACCGCGCTGTCCGTTCCATGCATTCCACCGCGATGGCGCCATGCGTGTGGACGGCAATCATGGTTCTACATTGGGCTACGAGCCCAACAGCTACGGCGAATGGCAAGATTCGCCTGAAAAGAAAGAACCGCCATTGAAGCTTCACGGTGACGCTTATAATTACAATGAGCGTGAATATGATGAAGACTATTATAGCCAACCCGGCGATTTGTTCCGCCTGATGCAGTCCGCACAGCAACAGGTATTATTTGAAAATACTGCCCGCGCTATGGGCGATGCGGAACTTTTTATTAAACAACGCCATGTACGCAATTGCTATAAAGCCGACCCTGCTTACGGTACAGGTGTAGCCAATGCGCTTGGAATAAGTTTGGACGAAGCGCTGAAAGCAACGCGGTAAACAGTTAAAAATTGAAGATGAGAGTTGAAAGTGAATGTTCCTTCATTTTCGACTCTCATTTTCTTGAATTAATCCGGCACATAAATAATTAGACTATGATTTACTTTTAACACAACGAAAGCCGATATGTCCCATTCCCGTATCATAGGGAGTTCCCCTGCGGGCAGTGGGGCGATAGCTTTCGCAGTAAGATGGGTTGCAAAGAAAAGATCCTCCTTTCGTAACGCGACGCACCTCACCTTCGGTCGCTTTTATGGGTTGCGGAGAACCGTCCTTCGTCATATCGCAGCTTATGGCCGACATTTGTGCATGATCATTTTCCACATACAAGTCGGCAGTCCATTGCCATACATTTCCGGCCATGTCGTACAGGCCGTAACCGTTAGGAGGAAAAGATGCGACCGGAGCCAGACCGGTGTATCCATCTTCGGCAGTATTATTGTACGGAAAATCTCCGGTAAATGTGTTGGCCATGAATTTTCCATTTACTTTGAAATCATTTCCCCAATAGTATCGTGTGTTATCGGATCCCCCCCGGGAAGCGTATTCCCATTCGGCCTCAGTAGGTAGGCGTTTTCCCGCCCATTTGGCGTATGCTTCGGCATCGTCCCAAGAGATTTGAATAACCGGATAGTTGTCTTTTCCTTCAATCGTACTATTGGGACCTTCGGGATGTTTCCAACTGCTGCCCGGCACCCATTCCCACCATCCAGACATATTCCTCAGGTCGACCGGATGTGTTGTCGGAGTATAAACCAAGGCCCCTGGCCTAAGTGCATCGTCATCGAGTTTGGGAGTCCCCTGAGGAAGTTGTTTTTTTATTTCTTCCCAATTGATGGGTTTTTCTGCTGTCGTTAAATAGCCAGTCGCTTCCACGAATTTACGGAAATCAGCATTGGTGACCACGTATTTATCCATCCAGAATCCTTTCAGCATAACTTTGTGAGAAGGACGTTCGTTCGGCATACTGTTGAGGTCGTCGGTTCCCATAGTGAATTCCCCATCCGGAACCCAAATCATATTGTAATTACTCGAATTGAAAGAAGACGTCAGGTTTTCTTTTTCTTTCAGACTTTTCCCATTATTGCAGGAAGATATAATTAATAAGAGTCCCAGAACGGATAGAGTATAAAAAAATATTTTCATTTGTTTTAATGTTTTATTTTTTAATGAGGTTGAAGAATGAACTGATTGTTTTGTGTTTATTCTCTTCTACTGATAATTAACAATTAAATAATAGTTTTGTTCCCCGAAAACATATAAAGTTGAGCCTTAGATAAGGCAAGTATAAATCTCGCCTAACATCCTATTAATAGGAATATTCCCTCTATTATTCAGTTTTTTTATAAAAAAGAGTGCTTTATTCAGTATTGAATAAAGCACTGTGAATATAAAAATATAAGTCTGTGTTCTTACAAAGGCGATTCTCTTGCATCTGCCCCATAATCTCTCACTTCATTCAGTTTTTTGTTCAATCGTTCTCTTGCATCTTTTGCATTCTTTAATATACGGCTTGCTTCGTGAACATCTTTACCATTTGACTCCTTATCCCTCTTGGCTTGTATTTCCGCCAACTCCTCCTCAGTAGGTAAAACGACCTCCCCGCTTACAGAATTCTGATTACCTATCACTTGGTCGGGATCAAAATTATTTTTGTTCTTCTTATCTTTATCCATGATGTAATTTTTTACTCCATTAATACTCTGCGTATCTGTTATATAACAATCCGGAGCTATTAAGGTTTATATAATTAATCATAAAGGATATTAAGACAAAATACATATTTGTTTTATGGGATTCCGATAATCTCGGATTCAAGTCATTTTAACCTGAATACAATTGGAAGATTGAAGTATACAGCGACAGCAACTCCGTTTTGTTTGCCCGGTACCCATTTAGGCATACCTTTAATAACCCTGACCGCTTCTCTGTCACAACCCGGACTTACGCCTTTTATTACTTGTATATCCGATATTTCTCCTGTCTTGGTTACTACAAACCTTATCGTTGCACGCCCGGCATTCCCCATTTCCTGATCCACAACAGGATAAACAATATTATCGTAGATATATTTATACATTTCAGTTTCCCCTCCGGGAAATTCGGGCATAAATTCAGCATTTATAAATATTTGATCTTTGGGTTGTCCTCCTTTACCGGTTCCTTCTCCGGTTATCAGGGTTGCAAGTTCTTTACGTATCGCATCATTATCAGTAGATCCATTTTCGACACGGAAAGATCCGATCTCCACCCCTTTTTTCTCAATGAGTTCGCTCATACCTATAAGGTCTTCTTCGGAAGCCTGATCATCTTCGACTATAACAGGAGGCACAAATTTTTCCATTGCTTTATATTTTGGAGGTGCCGGCATTTCTACCGGTTGGATAACTTCTGCTATCAGTTCTTCTTTATGGGTTTCTATTTCAGATATAGTATATTCTATATCTCCCATGTCCACTTTATTTGTTGCAATATTTGCCTTTACTGTAGAAATGATCATTGGAAGGAACGATATAAATATAACCCCCAATAAAATGATACCAAAAGCAAGTATGTGACGTTTCCATGCTGACTGACGAAGCTTAAATGCTCCGTAATTTTGGTTTTTACCTTCAAATATGATGTCGCACCATTCTGAGGAATTTAGATTAGCTAAGTTTTTCATGATTTCAAGTTTTAAAATGTTAGTAAATATTCCCCTTTTTACCTTATAGATATTAAAATGTCCAAAATTCCATAAAAGATTTATTATTATTTTTTACATATCAATTCTTAAAGTACTACATTTGTGACCAAAGAAATTAACAATCTATGTCAGACTCTATTGTCATAATACCGACCTATAACGAGAAGGAAAATATTGAAGCCATTGTCAGGACGGTTTTCAATCTTCCTAAGGTGTTTGATATCCTGATTATAGATGATGGTTCACCTGATGGAACAGCTGATATTGTTAAAAACCTTCAGAAAGAGTATCCGGAACAACTACATTTGATAGAAAGAGCAGGAAAACTAGGCTTGGGAACAGCATATATTGCCGGATTCAGATGGACATTAGAGCGTCAGTATGAATATATCTTCGAGATGGATGCCGATTTTTCACATAATCCGAATGATCTCATCCGTCTATATGCTGCATGTGTAAATGATGGGGCTGATCTGGCCATAGGCTCACGCTACTATAGCGGAGTGAATGTTGTAAACTGGCCTATGGGACGTGTATTGATGTCATATTTCGCTTCTATGTATGTGCGCATCATAACGGGCATGAAAGTGAAGGATGCCACAGCCGGATTTGTTTGTTACAAAAGAATATTTCTTGAAACCATAGATCTGGATAAGATTCAGTTTAAAGGGTACGCATTTCAGGTAGAAATGAAATATACTGCCTACTGTTTAGGTTTCAATATAAAAGAGATTTCCATTGTATTTGTAAACAGGATGCTCGGAACCTCAAAAATGAATTCGGGTATCTTTGCAGAAGGGGTTCTTGGAGTCTTGACCATGCGCCTGAGGCAATTATTTGGAAGAATTAAGAGAAAGCAATAAAACTTCTGTATCTTTGTTGAGTAATAATTTTGTAATTAGCACAAATGAAGATTATCTGCATAGGCCTTAACTATCAATCCCATAACCGCGAAATGAACAGAGAGCCTTCTCATAAAGAAGATGATCCTGTACTATTTCTCAAACCAGATACAGCCTTACTATCAGGTGCTAATAATAAATTCTACATTCCTGATTTTTCTTCCGAAATTCATTATGAAGCAGAAGTAGTAGTTCGTATACATAAAATGGGAAAGAATATTGCGGAACGTTTTGCCCATCGTTATTATAATGAAATCACATTAGGCATTGATTTTACAGCCAGAGACATCCAGTCAGAACTAAAAAGAAAAGGATTACCATGGGAAGTTTCCAAGGCTTTTGATAATTCGGCTGTAGTGGGAACATTTGTACCCAAGGATAAATATTCTAAGGATATTAATAATTTAAGATTCAGTCTGGAAAAGAATAATCATAGTGTCCAGTCGGCTAATACTTCCGACATGATACACCCTGTAGATAAGATTATATCCTATGCGAGCCGTTTTTTTACACTCAAGACAGGAGATCTCATCTTTACCGGAACTCCGGCAGGAGTAGGCAAAATTGAGATCGGAGACCAGTTTTGCGGAAAGATAGAGGACGAAAAACTATTTGAGATACATGTTTGTTAGAATATAAATGTTAATTTTACATGTATAAACACAATAAATTTTAAATAGATGTGTTGTATCATATATAATACAAACATGCAAATTGCTCTTTTTCAATTGTAGAGATTAAATGTAGGAAAATAAGAAAAGGAATAAATGAAGAATATTGTAAAGAAAATCTTGTTGGTGAATGTGTTCACTTTGGCATCATTAGGAATGTTTGCTCAAGATCTGAACCCGATAACGACGGCTATGCCATCATTGTCTATAGCCCCAGATGCCCGCGCGGGAGGTATGGGAGATGCCGGAGTAGCCACTGCTCCTGATGTTTATTCGCAGCACTGGAATCCTGCAAAATATGCTTTTGCCATCAGTAAGGCCGGTATCGGATTATCATATACTCCATGGCTGAGAAAAATCATTAATGATATCGCACTGGTGTACGGCGTAGGTTATTATAAACTGGGAAACGAGGATAATCAGGCCCTTAGCGCCTCCATCAGATATTTTTCCATTGGTGACGTGAATGTTGTCGATCAGGCAGGTGTTTTCCAGAATACACTGAGTCCAAACGAATTATCTATCGATTTAGCTTATTCCCGTAAATTATCAAGTACCTTTTCCGGGTCTGTTGCCATTCGTTATATACGTGCCGACTACTCGGGAGCTGATGAAGAAACTTCTCCGGGTGATGCTTTTGCTGCCGATATTTCGGGTTACAATGAGTCCTATATTACCACTGGAGATTCAGAAAGTTTACTAAGTTTTGGATTCAATATATCCAATATAGGTACTAAAATATCTACAAATGGTGATAATGATAAAGATTTTCTACCTACAAATATGCGTATCGGAGCATCATTGATGTACCCGATGAATGATGTGAGTACCTTATCTTTCAGTCTGGATTTAAACAAGTTGCTTGTTCCCACTCCTCCTATACAAGAAGAAGATGAATCGAACACTGACTTTGAGAGTAGAATGGCTGACTATCGTAATATTAGTCCTATTTCCGGAATTTTCAAATCATTTGGCGATGCTCCCGGCGGATTTTCAGAAGAATTGAAAGAAATAATGTGGTCGCTCGGAGTTGAGTACGACTATGACAATAAATTCCGTGTACGTACAGGATATTTTTATGAAAATAAAATGAAAGGTAATCGCCAATACCTGGCATTTGGGGCAGGATTTAAGCTGACAGCCTTCCAGTTTGATGTGGCATATATGTTAGCTACAGCTCAACAAAACCCTCTGGATCAAACTCTTAGATTTGGTCTATCGTTCGACTTAGACGGAATGAAGAACTTATTCAGGTAAGAAATGAAAGTACGTGTTGGTTTCGGATATGATGTACACCGACTGGCCGAAGGACGTGAGCTCTGGCTTGGTGGAATCAAGATAGAACATCCTCAGGGATTATCAGGGCATTCGGATGCAGATGTATTAATTCATGCTGTTTGCGATGCGTTGTTAGGCGCGGCAAATTTGCGCGATATAGGTTTTCATTTTCCTGATACGGCCGGAGAATATAAAGATATCGATAGTAAGATTCTATTGAAAAGAACATTAGAGGTGATAAAGGATAAGGGCTATGCAATAGGAAATATTGACGCGACAATCTGTGCAGAACGCCCTAAGATAAATCCCCATATACCTCAAATGCAGAAAATAATGGCGGAGATATTACAAATCTCGCAGGACGATATTTCGATCAAAGCCACTACCTCCGAAAGAATGGGGTTTGTAGGACGTGAGGAAGGTTTTGCCGCATATGCCGTTGCTTTGATTGAAAAAATTGATAGTTAAACACAATATTGAGAAATGAGTGTGAAACCTGAAATACAGATTACTGCTGACGGGTCTCACACTCTTTTCGTTCCCGAACTGAATGAACATTATCATTCGGTAAATGGCGCTGTACAGGAATCTTCACATGTTTTTATCAATGCAGGTCTAAAACATTGTACTAAAGACAGAATACACATCTTCGAGGTTGGCTTCGGTACAGGACTTAATGCTTTCCTTACCTTGCTTGATGCTCAATCAAATAATAAAACGATTCATTATACTACAATAGAAGCCTACCCTTTAGATAAATCTATAGTGGAAAAGCTAAATTATCCCCAACTGTTTTCTCAAAAAGACCGGCTCATTTACCAGCAACTACACGATGCAGAGTGGAATGTTGAGGTTGAGATTACCCCTCATTTCTTTCTTCAAAAAGTAAAAGTGTCTCTTCTTGATTTTGATTTTTCTTTATACAAAGCGCCTTTTGATCTTATATACTTCGATGCTTTTGCTCCTGATAAACAACCTGAAATGTGGACACAGGAAATCTTTAATCACCTATTTGAGATAACGACCAATAATGGTATCCTCGTTACATACTGCGCCAAAGGAGTAGTTCGCCGGATGATGCAAGCGGCAGGATATACAGTCGAACGATTGCCCGGCCCTCCCGGAAAGCGGGAGATGCTGAGAGCAA
>JAITVS010000156.1 GCA_031285685.1 Tannerella sp. | reverse complement strand
TGATGAAGAATTAACTTAAATGCTCCCTTTAATTTTGTGTTACGCTTACTTTGTATTATCTTTGTATTTTGTGAATTGGGAAAAGATTGACTGAAATTTTAAATTTTAAGAAAATGAATATAATATCAAATGTATTATTACAGGCAGCAGCCGGAGGTGAAAATTCTTATATGGGTATCATTATGATTGTAGCTATGATAGCTATATTCTATTTTTTTATGATCCGTCCGCAGCAGAAGCGTCAGAAAGATCTGCAGAAAACGCGTGAAGCGATGAAAGTCGGAGATAAAGTAATCACTGCAGGTGGTATTCACGGCAGAATAAAAGAGGTTGCAGAAACCAGTATGCTTATTGAAATAGCTGACGGTGTTCGCATACGTGTTGATAAGGCTTCTGTTTACGCTTCTTCAGACGATATTCAACCTAAAGCATAATAATAGAACGATTTGATTATGCAGAATAAATTGAAGTCTGCATTCGAATCAATGCTCCTGAATACAGGAGCTTTTTTTCGCCGTCAACAATGGAAAGAGATATTTATTTTTATATTTTTCCTATTGTTGTCTTTCGGGTTTTGGCTATTACAAAGCCTTCAACAGGATTATGAGCGAAGAATCGAACTTCCATTGCGCTATAAGAATGTACCGGCAGAGTGGATTCTTTCGGAAAGTAATCCTAAAAAAGTCAGTATCCTGCTTAAAGATAAAGGAACAACTTTGATGTATTATTCCTGGAATGCGCACTTTAATCCCGTTGATATCTCAATTTCCGGTTTGCAACAGGCATCTGACTCATCACTTCTCATAACAAACCGGGTGCTTGAAACTGCGATGTCTAAACAATTAATATCTTCAACATCCATCATATCAATTGAGCCCTGTGAAATAGAACTTCATTATGATACTCTCAGTAGCCGATTGGTTCCGGTATATACCAATCTTCATATTAATATGAGGCCGGGATTTCAAATATCCGATAGTATAAAAATTTCACATCCGGAAGTCCGTTTATATGGAAGTAGTAGAGTTCTTGATACATTAAAGATGGTGAAAACCAAATTGATAACATTGGAAGATGTATCGAAAACAAGAGAGTTAACAACTTCCCTGGATTTACCGGAAGGTGTGAAATCGGAAAATGAAACCATAAAACTTACGATACCGGTTGAAGAGTTTACTGAGAAAAAAATACATTTACCGGTATTATGTCTTGATATTCCGGCAGGTTACGTTTTACGCATGTTTCCTTCAAGTGTAGAGGTGATTTGTAATATTCCGTTATCGCAATTCCGGGAGCTGACTGTGGAAAAGCTGGAAATAATTATTCCCTTTGCCGAGTTTGAAGATAATCAGGCTACAGGCAGACTTCCGGTGAGACTTACCAAAAAACCTTCATGGGTGACAAATACTATTGTTGTCCCAAGTGAATTGGAGTTTATTATAGAACGTTTAAAGCATGATTAAGATAGGTATTACAGGAGGCATTGGGAGTGGTAAGTCGGTTGTTTCGTCATTATTTACTCTGGCAGGTATTCCGGTCTATGTGGCGGATGATGAGAGTAAGCGCCTTACAGATACATCGCCAGTAATACGGAAAAAATTAAAGGAATTGTTTGGTGATGATATTTATGTAAAAGACAAGCTTGATCGCAAAAGGCTTGCTTCGCTCATCTTCAGTGATGAGGTGCTATTAAAAAAGGTAAATGGAATTATTCATCCGGTTGTAAGGAAGGATTTTAAGGAGTGGGCTGTTAAACAGACCTCTAAGCGTTGCGCCATGGAGTCGGCTATTTTATATGAGTCGGGATTAGATAAAGACATGGATGTAGTGCTTATGGTATATGCACCTGTCGAATTAAGACTGACACGCGCTATGTTACGCGATGGCGTATCGGAGGCTGACATAATGAAACGGATGAATCGCCAGATGCCTGACGAATTAAAACGGAAGCAGGCTGATTTTGTTATTATAAATAATGATGTACAGCCGTTAATTCCTCAGGTTGATCGATTTATAAAATTACTGCCTAAAAAATAGAACTTATCTCAGCATAATGCATGAAGCCATGCGTCCTGAATAAATACCCGATTTTCTGGCGGAAAATATAATATCCGGATTTTTGAAAGTACATAATTCCGAAATGTATATGTTGTTTTCCGGAATACCGGCCTTTATTAATAGTCCTCTGTTAGCTTCTCTGAGGTCAAGGTGAAATTTCCCGGTCCCGGGATTTTTTGAAAACAAAATTCCGACAGGGAAGCCGGCTTTGTCAAATGTATCGTATAACTCATCGCCGACTTCATAACTTTCTTTTGAGATACAGGGTGCTATTGCAACGATGAGATCTTTTGGCTTTGTGCCGAATGTATTTGCCATAAAGTTTACGGTTTGAGTGGTGATCTGCCTGACCGTACCGCGCCAACCGGCATGTATTGCACCTATGGCCTGCTTGTCTTTATCATATAATAAAACCGGTACACAATCTGCTGTTGAAATACCGATACAAACTTTTGCCACATTTGTGACGATTGCATCCATTCCGTATAATAATTTTTGTCGGGAATCTTCTGGCAGACATAGAAAATCAGGATCTATATTTATAATTTTGTCATCGTGCGTCTGACGTGGAAATAGAATTCTGTATGGATCGACATGAAGTGTATGGCAGAATATACGTCGGTTTTCCATAACGTCTTCAGGATTGTCTCCCACATAATGACAAAGGTTCATCGAAGCGTACTTTTCTTTGCTGACACCCCCTTCACGTGTTGTGGAAACAGCAAACATCCGGTCTTTATATGAGTCGAAAACAGGGAAATGTATCATTTTTACTGCAAATGTGATTATTTGCCGATAAATATACGAAAAAAACGACCGTTTAATTTATGAATATGTATTTTTTTGTACTTTTGTAACTTGTTCTGTCTGTACATTGTAATTTTAACCCTACATAATAAATAATATGAATGAAGAAATAAAGCAGATCGCCGAACGTCTTAAAGGCCTTCGGGATGCGTTGGAACTTAGCATTGATGATGTAGCTGAGGTGTGTAACATTTCTCCGGAAAAATATGCTGAATTAGAAAGCGGAACAGTTGATATCTCAGTGAGTATACTTCACCGGATATCACATGCTTATGGTGTAGAATTAACGACACTGATGTTTGGCGATGAGCCGAAAATGAGTTCTTATTTTGTTACGCGCAAAGGAAAAGGAATTTCAGTAGAACGAACAAAAGCCTATAAATACCAATCTCTTGCAGCGGGGTTTTCAAAGCGGAAAGCGGATCCGTTCATGGTAACCGTTCATCCGAAACCGGATGATGAACCGATCTATCAGAATTCACATGCCGGACAGGAATATAATTATGTAATAAGTGGTCGTATGCAGATCCAGATAAACGGAAAGGATCTTATCCTGGAAGAAGGGGACAGTATTTATTTTAATTCGGAGTTGCCGCATGGAATGAAAGCGCTTGATGAAAAGGAAGTTAAGTTTCTTGCGATCATACTCTGAATACTTATTGGCGATAGGATTTTTTCTTTAGTAAACTAATAAAAATAAGAATATAAAATGTTAGAACGGTTTTTGGAGCAGACGACGTTTGAGTCACAGGAAGATTTTAAGAAGAATTTCAAAATAAAAGTGCCGGAAAATTTTAATTACGGATATGACGTGGTTGACGTATGGGCTGAAAAAGAGCCGCAGAAAAAGGCGCTGTGTTGGACCAATGATCAGGGTGATCATCGGGATTTTACGTTTGCAGAGATTAAGGAATATACGGATAAAACGGCTTCCTATTTTCAGTCATTGGGTATTGGACGCGGCGATATGGTCATGCTGATACTGAAACGCCGGTATGAATTCTGGTATTCTATTATCGCTTTGCATAAACTCGGAGCAGTTGTTATTCCGGCCACTCATCTTCTGACGAAAAAAGATATTGTATACCGTGCGAATGCAGCTGGTATAAAGATGATTGTCACTGCAGGAGAAGAGGTGATACTCAATCATATAAAGGATGCTATGCCTGAATCTCCGACAGTGAAGTCGTTGGTGTCGGTAGGCCCTGTTATATCGGAGGGATTTGATGATTTTCATAAAGGTATAGAACATGCGGCTCCTTTTGTTCGTCCTGAAAATGTGAACACAAATGAAGATACTTCACTGATGTATTTTACTTCAGGAACATCCGGTGAGCCCAAAATGGTTATCCATGATTTTTTATATCCGCTGGGGCACATTACTACAGGAAGTTTCTGGCATAACCTGAATGAAGATAGTCTGCATCTTACCATTGCGGATACAGGGTGGGGGAAGGCTGTTTGGGGAAAACTTTACGGACAATGGATTGCCGGAGCGACTGTGTTTGTTTATGATCATGAAAAATTTACTCCCGCAGATATGTTAAGGATGATTCAGGATTATAGAATTACGTCATTATGCGCTCCTCCGACAATATTCCGTTTCCTTATACGTGAAGATGTGACGAAGTATGATTTGTCATCATTGAAATATTGTACAATTGCCGGAGAGGCCTTAAATCCTGCTGTTTTTGATGCGTTTTACAAACTTACGGGAATAAAACTAATGGAAGGCTTCGGACAGACGGAAACTACACTGACAATATGTACATTTCCCTGGACAACACCCAAGCCGGGATCAATGGGACTTCCGAATCCTCAATATAATGTAGATTTGCTTCGACCCGATGGCACTAAAGCTGAAGACGGAGAACAGGGACAAATTGTTATTCGTATAGATAAGAAACCGATAGGATTATTTAAGGAGTATTATCGTGATCCCGAGCGTACTTACGAAGCTATGCATGATGGTATTTATTATACAGGGGATGTTGCATGGCGTGACGAGGACGGATATTTCTGGTTTGTGGGCCGTGCGGATGATGTAATAAAGAGTTCCGGTTATCGTATCGGACCATTTGAGGTGGAGAGTGCGCTTATGACTCATTCTGCAGTAGTGGAATGTGCTGTGACCGGAGTTCCGGATGAAGTACGGGGGCAGATAGTCAAAGCAACGATCATTCTTTCTAAGGAATATAAAGACAAAGCAGGCGATGAGCTCGTAAAGGAAATACAAGATCATGTGAAGCAGGTTACGGCTCCATATAAATATCCGCGTATTATTGAGTTTGTTGACGAATTGCCGAAAACGATCAGTGGTAAAATCCGTCGGGTGGAAATTCGTTCACAGGATGACAAAAAATAATCAAGAAAATATTTGATTGGATTTAAAAAAAAGAGGCTTTATTGGCCTCTTTTTTTATTCTTCATATTTGAAATCGACGGAACCATTGACAGGACAAGTTGCAGCATTGTCGATATAGTAGTTGTCTCCTTCTTTCTTTATGATATATGCGACAACACGACAGTTGGAATGATTTACGGTTCGTTTGTCCGTCACCACTTTGTTCAGAGAAATGGAAAAGCTTTCTGAAACCTCATTTCCGGGTTGTATTGTTCCTAACGATTTTCCTGTGTATAGGTTCGTGCCTGGCATAATATAAGTAGCGACGCTGTTGTGGACAAAATCCTCAATCCAATCGGAATTATCTTTTGAATCATTGTGGTATATTATCTGTCGTTTTACGATTCCGTCTTCTACAATGATTGCACCTACACTGTATTCGTTTGTTTCGTTTACCTTGACTCTGAGTTTTACATCTATACTAGTATCATTTATTAGTGATGTGATGGCTATTCCTGATTTTACCGGATGTGATTGTTTCATAGCCTGGTATGATTTGTATATTGAAGCATATGTACGTGATAATATATCATCGTAATCCATAACGCCAAAAGGAGTACCGGTCGTACCGTATTTTTCCATAAATTCTTCCGAGTTAATGTCTGAGCTACCTAATAAACTTGTAGAACGATGGATGGATATTGGCTGTATTTGGTCCGGACATGCATTCAGTATCTGATGAAAAGCATTGATCATTTCGGGTGAATAACCGCACCATGTGGCGACAACTCCCATAGCACACGATATTTTGGCAAAATTGACAAAATAAACGGACAGATAGATATCTTCCGATTTAGTGCCTGCATACTGTGCATAGAAAGAATATGTTCCCTGAACACTTGAAGAGAATTTTGGATCATTGATCTTAGTGCTTTCAGTTTCTCCTTTCATATAAATATCCGCATCGTCGATGACCTTTCCATCGGCATACACGGTGAATGTGGCAATGTCGGCGCCGGTAGATTTCAATGAGGTTTTATCGGCAGAAAGAGTAACATTTGCCGGAGAAACAGCTATTTCTATCGTGTTTGATTTTCTGTCGTCATATGTTGCAAAGATTGTATAGGTGCCGAATTCTGAAGGAGTATATGTATTACCGGTCAGAGATTCTTCTTTGTCGCCATATGCGACATGCAATGTTATCTGAGACGAAACATCATTGATATCATCCGATATGGCCGAGAAAGTAATGTTTTCTCCTGTCTTTAAAGTCGTTTTGTCTGATGTCAGGGTAAGCCTTGAAATGATGGCTTCTATAGAGACCGGATTTGATGTTTGTTTTTGATATTGTGCAAAAAACTCGTAATTTCCTTCCTTCGTTGTTTCAAATGTATTGTTTTCCAGTAATATATTGTTGTCACCTTCCTTACGGTATATTTTGGCTTCACTCGTGATATCGTTATCATCAGCCGTCACGGAAAAACGGACCTGTTCTTTTCCGTTTGCCTTGATGGATGTGGCATCAGCTTTTAATGTCAACAAAAACGGCACAGCAGTAATTGTGATTGTGTTTGATATATGATCATTATATTTGCAGTAGAATTCATAGGAACCTTCCTGGTCTGTTGTGAAAGTGTTGTTTTCCAGAAGAATATCCGCCTCTTCGCTTTTTCTGAAAAATTCTACCTTATTCGTAACATTCTCACCGTCGGCGGTGACGGAGAATGTTGTGCGACTGCTTCCGTTAGCTTTGATAATTGTTGTATCTGCACTGAAAATGAGAATAATGGGCATTGCGTTAACTTCTACTTCCGAAGATATTAAACTTTCGTATGTTGCAAAAAACGAATAAGTGCCGGCAATATTTGTGGAAAAGGTTTTTCCATAAAGTTCAAAAGAGGTATTGTCTTCAGCTTTATAAAATAATCTGGCAGTCGTACTGATGTCTTTCCCATCTGCACTTATCGAAAAAGTAACAACTTCATTTCCATCGGATTTGAGATTGTTTTTATCTGCAGATAAAATAATGCTGGAAGGTTTTTCCGTATTTTCCGATTCGGAGCAACTCGCGTTTATTCCTGCAAGTAACAATAAACAAAATAGTCTTAAAATGCTTTTTTCTAATATCATCAGTCTCTGTTTTTTATTTCGGTTAAGTAATAATTACACGTTTTCAAAGAAGTACATGTGTATTACATAGCGTAAGTTTCCAAAATTTAAATATTACATTAAAGAATTAATTATCTGAATATTATTATTTATTTAACATGTGCAAAAGTATATGTTTTTTTACAAATACGATGAAAAGCGATAGATAAAAATGCTTAATTAATTTCCAATAGGAAAATGAAGTTGCTGCATTAGAATTTTTTGTGTTATTTTTGCAATCTGATTTTAGAAATTATGTTCCAGTATAAAAAAATAGCGATTAAGGTAGGGAGTAATGTTCTGACGCGTAGTGACGGTACATTGAATATTACACGTATGTCAGCGTTGGTAGACCAGCTTTCTGAGCTACGCAAGGGTGGCATATCCGTTGTTTTGATTTCATCGGGAGCAGTTGCTGCCGGACGTAGTGAAATAAAGCCGGATAAGAAATTGGATGCCGTCTCTGCCAGGCAATTGTATTCGGCGGTAGGACAGGCAAAGCTGATCAATCGTTATTATGAATTATTTCGCGAGCATAATATTCCTTGCGGGCAGGTACTGACTACAAAAGAAAATTTCGGTACACGCCGGCATTATCTGAATCAGAAACATTGCATGGAGGTAATGCTTGAAAACGGCGTTATTCCCATAGTCAATGAAAATGATACGGTTTCCGTGACAGAACTGATGTTTACGGATAATGACGAACTATCCGGACTAATCGCTGCAATGATGGGGATGGATGCGCTTGTCATATTGAGTAATGTAGATGGTATATATAATGGTGATCCTTCTGTTCCGGGGTCTGAAGTAATAAAGGAAATATCCGATATCAAGCGGGATGCCTTGTCTTATATTCAGACGGGGAAGTCACAATTCGGACGCGGAGGAATGCTGACGAAATGCAGTATTGCGCAAAAAGTAGCCGATGAAGGTATTGCAGTGATTATAGCAAATGGCATGCGTGATAATATACTTACCGAGGTTCTGAAAAAAAACAGTACGATTATTTGTACGCGTTTTTTTCCTTCGTCGAAGCCTGTTAGTAACGTTAAAAAATGGATT
>JAITVS010000154.1 GCA_031285685.1 Tannerella sp. | reverse complement strand
TGGATTTTATACCCGGTGAAATACACTTGGGGAATATAAATGCACCTGTGCATTTTACGATTGTCAAGAGTTTGTTTTGCAAGCCATGTGCAGACAGTTGGAATACTTTATCCGGGTGGCTCACGGCATATCCGGATTTATTGCGTCTCACCGTAAGGTTTACCGGCTACGGTTCTCATGATACAAAAAATACAGAATTGATCGGCGCCTTGACCGGAATCTATATTCAATCGGGAGGCGATGCTTTTAGCGAGGCGCTGAACGACTGGAACGAAAACAGGGATTATCAAAAATGGAAAGCAAAATACTATGCCGATAAACCGGTCGCCCCTCAACCGGTATCTTTTGAAATCGCCAGGTGGCAAGAGAGAAGCTTCATCCCGTCTGTGCCTGTGATATTTGTCGATAACCGCATCTACCGGTATACATTGGATGATTTGGAATACTTATTGAAAGAATTAGTACGCGATGAATAAACTGATTGACCAACTGGATCAAAAACTTTTACAATCCCTTGAAAAGCCCTATCCTGTCGGACTGACCCAAGGCAAGATGGGAATATGTATTTATTTCTATCATTTATCACGAATTGAAAAGGAAGATAAATACAAAATGATAGCCGGGCAATTGCTGGACGACATTTTGGAAAACCTTTCTCCAGAGTTGCCCATAAGCGTGGAAAACGGATTGGCGGGGATCGCTTTAGGTATTACGCATTTAATCAAAGCGGGTTTTGTGGAAGGTGATGTAAATGAATTGTTGGAGGATTTTGACAATATTATTTTTAAACGACTGGCGTTCCTCCGGGATCACACATCTCATCCTAAAAGCGAGCTCCTGCATTTGCTTTTTTATCTATCCGTCCGGCTATCCGCCCAAACAGACGAAAACGGCAGGTATATCTTTCAGGAGCTGATCATAAAAACGTTGAATAACTTTGTTTCCGGCATCACTGATGATTTCTTTGACGAGTCATATTCCTTTTCCGTTTACCACTATCATGTACCTTTGCTTGCCTGTATATTCTCCCGGTTGCTGAAACAGGATTTCTACAATGAACGTATTTATAAAATACTGGAAGAACTTGAACTTAAAATTCTGTTCCGGGTTCCTCTTTTACATGCGAACAGGCTATATCTGCTTTGCGGAATCCTTCCGCTTGCGCCATATATGCGTAATCCACATTGGAAAGAGTATGCGGATTTGCTTCGTCGAGAGATAAGCCTCCCTATTATTTTTGAACGGGAGATGAAGAATAAGCATATTTTTCTCAGTAACGGATTGTCCATGGTGTATCTTCTGCTTTACTGTCTGGAGAAAAACCATCCGGAATACAGGATCGCGTATAATCCACAGGATTTTTATGACAGAATAGTCTCCTCGGAGGCTTGGGATTCATTATTCCGCAAAGGTCATTTTTTCAACATTCATGAAGGATTGTTGAATGGATTTCCCGGAGTACGATTGCTTCTTCACCATATCCAAAAACAAAACGCATGAAAGCCAATTTAAAAGACACCACCTTTATTATACCGGTGCGTATGGATTCTGTTATTCGCTTGGAAAACCTGCTGTTGACAGTTGATTGTATACAAAAAGATTTTGATGCGCACATTATTGTTTTGGAAGCGGCGCCATACAGTAATGGAATAATATCTTCTACGCTAAGGGATATTGATTACTGGTTTGTAGAAGATAAAGACCCGGTTTTTCACCGAACCAAATATTTAAACAGGATGGCAATGAGTGTAAAAACCGGTATCCTTTCGCTATGGGATACGGATGTGATCCTGGAAGCGGAACAGATATGGGATTCCGTACGGCAACTGCGCGAAAACAATTATGACGTAGCTTATCCATACGATGGTGATTTTTTAGACACCTCGGATATCCTGAGAAATCACTATTGGGTACATAGGGATATTGAATTTTTGAAAAAGCATAAAGAAAAAATGAATTCTCTTTATACGGTCGACGGGATTATCGGAGCTCTCGGCGGCGCTATTTTTATACAAACGGAAAGTTACCTGAACGCAGGAATGGACAGTGAAGATTTCTACGGTTGGGGACTGGAAGATGGTGAAAGATATTATCGCTGGTTGGAACATGATTATAGAATATATAGAAGTAAAGGTTGCCTGTTCCACCTGTCTCATTCACGTGATTCAAACGGAATGTTCCGCTCGGAAAACCATCATCGCAAAGCGTTGCATGACTTCCACGAAACTTTGAATTACGGAAAAGAGGAATTAAAAAAATTGTGGATATACGAATGAAAATAACAAATTCGATTTTGCTTTTTTAGATAAGAAACTGTTTTGAATTTTTACAAACAAGCCTTTTTATTTATTTTATCGTTGTTTTCGGCTATGCTTTGAGCGTCTTTCCGGCCAGATCCACCCCTCTTCTTCGTCAGATAGCCCGCTATCTTCCTCATCAAAGGGATGAATCTGACTCGAAAAGCCATCTCAAATCATCAGACGAAAAATTCAAAACAGTTTCTAAAATTTCGAACGACCGTTCTCTCATTATTCTCGGTGAGGAAACCCATGAGGATTATTCTACATCCGAAGTGAAAATAAAACAGGAAAGCTTGAAAAAGAAATTATCAATACAACCGGAAATGCACCTTATGCATTTATTGATTATGAATCGGCATTTCCGGATTCGATAAAATAATAAGAATAATTCGGGCTAAATGTTTTCAGTCCGTTCGTTTATTAACGGGAGAGAATAACGAATTGTAAAAATCGGACATGTTTTTCCTGAATACGGGCAGGGAATATTGTTCCAAATACCTCTTGCGGCCGTTTTCACCCATTCTGCGGGCTTCATCCGGATGTTGCAGCAGGTAAAGAACCTTTTCGGCTAACAAGTCCGTATC
>JAITVS010000099.1 GCA_031285685.1 Tannerella sp. | reverse complement strand
CCCTGTGGGTGTAATCGTATGCTTATTTCTCCTTCTTCAATTCCAGGGTTGAAAGGATCTTTTTCCCGGAATGGATCGCAACGGTTATGCCTGCGCTTTCAATTTCTTCATTCCCTTTTTTGCATGCAAGGGTTACGGTTGTTTTTTCATACGGTTGCAAGGCGGGGATATTTCCCGAAGCTACGGTCATCTTCTTTCCGTTGATGGTGCGTTCCAGTTTCAGGGAAGCGTTTTGAGAGGCAACCTGTCCGAAGTTCTCGACCTCTATCTCGCAGTTCCATCCCCTGTCTGTCTGCTGAAAGGAAGGAGCGCAGGCGGAAAGCAGCGGTTCGACATAGTTGATATACGGCAGGCGGACGTATCCGTAAAGCATCTTTCCGTTTTTGTATTTGCCGATCAGCTTGGGTGCAAATTCGTCTTCCGTAATGCCGTTGCCCTTACCGTTGAAAGTAACTGTCAGGGCGTTTCCTTCGTTCTCCGTTTTCAGCGGTACACATCCGCGCCCGTAGTTCACTTCTTCCGAAGCGCCGAAACGCAAAGATTCGATATCGATGTCCGTCTGGGGATTAAAACCTTCTTCGGCCTCGATTCTTACACGGATTGTTTTCGTCCGGTGAGTAATCGGAGTATTATCCGGGATGGTAAGCAACAGTCCGGGATTTAAAGGAATCGCGATATTCTTTGAACTGTGGGTGTCGAACGGTTTGTCTTCGTACTTTAACGTATCAATTACGGCAAAATTGGCCTGTATGGCGCGCCCGTATTTGTCCTGATACATTTTGATACGTTCATATTTAAACCATTCTTCGCTCTGTCCATCCTCATGCCTGGCTATTCCGGGTATGTAAGCTTCGCCCGGATCGACCACCCATTTTATTCCATCCCTGGAGCGCAGGTAAAAAGCGATACGCCCGTACCAGTCGTTTACGATCAGATGATACTGGATGTGGTCTTTCCAGATCACGGGGTCTTCAAAGCGTCCGTCTACATCGGGATAAACGCGCTTGTCGGTAATCTGCCGATATGTGGAAAGCCCGTCGCGGCTAATCCATATTCCTCCGCCGCGGCAAACCATAATATATGAACCGTCTTCGCGCGAAGCGAACGAGAGATTGGATAAGCCTTCGATAATCTTCCGGCCGCGCGGATCAAAATCGAATTTGCCGTATTCCCATTTTCCGTTCAAATCGTCAGTGACATAACGGCCGTTGATCACATACAGTACATAACGGCCGTCGTTCAGCCGGAACACTTCCGGATTGTGCCCTGCACCAATCATGTTACGTGCTTTGAAAGGGCCGACCGGATTGTCGCTTACCGCATTGAAGATGTACGAATTAGGCCATTCCCCGTGTCCTTTCGGCGAAGATTCAAGCCATCCGCAGACAAACAGGTGGTAAAGCCCGTTTTCTCCTTTTTGGATATTTCCTCCCCAGTAAGACCATATCCTGTCTTCGATGCCGTTATCAATATAACGGGGCAAGACGTCGGCAGACCCCCATGTGTCCGAAGAAAGCACTTTTCCTTTCATGGGAAGGAAACGGTCTATAAACCGTGCTCCGGGAACCAGCTGATCCCATTCTTTGGGACGTTCACGTTCGGTTATTTGTGCAATCCCGGTGTTGCATAGCATAATCAGTACAATGCCTGATAATTTAAGCCTGAAAGTAATGTTATTCATAACTGTGTCAATTTATTTAAGGGAAAACAATAAATACGGTTTATTCATACAGGTAAAAAATCCGGTCCATCTGTTGCCACTTCTCGGAAGATGCCGCTTTGGGATCTGCCTGCTGAAAGACAGACATATATTCTTCCCATTCGGCCTGGCGGGGTAATCCGGCGAGTTTTCCGAATGCTTCATCCCAGTCAAAATCCAATGGCGTTTCAACGATCATGAACAGTTTCGTTCCTGATAGATAGATTTCCATTTCGAGGATACCCACCGACCGGATACCGTCCCGAATCTCAGGCCAATGACAAACCTCGTTATGCCGTTTGACATACTCCTTGATCAATTCAGGGTTATCCTTCAGTTCCAGTGTCTGGCAAAAACGCTTTGTCCGAACCGGATATGCCTTTTGTTTGTAACCTTTTGTGTTGCTCATAACCGTGTATTTCAATTTATTATTTTATAACCTTTCCACCCGTAACAGGCGCAAAAAATAAAACAGATCAGCGGAATCAGGTAAGCCAGATGATAATACTGCCCGTTTATATCCATCAGATGCCCCGTCAGGGGAGGAAGAAATACATTCCCGACAATGGCCATTACCAGAAAGGCGGATCCGCTTTTAGTCCGGCTGCCCAATCCTTCGATGGCCAGTGAGAATTGTGTAGGATACATGATCGACATAAAGAATGAAACACCCAACATGGCGTAGATGCCGGTCATTCCTCCAAAAATCATGATAATACCGCACAGTACGATATTCACCAAGGAATACGTTACCAGCATGTGCTGCGGCTTGAACCTTACCATTAGCAGCGTACCGATCCAGCGTCCCGCAAGGAAGGCCAGCATGTAAAAGCCGAAATAGGTAGTCGCCGTACTCTCCGCCAAACCGACATATTTACAGCAATAGATAAGGAACATGGCATTGATCGCGGTTTGTCCGCCATTATAGAAAAACTGCGCCACGACTCCCCAGCGCAGGTGCGAGCGTTTCAGCACATTGAAATCAATCAGTTTCCCTCCGGCGCTATCCTCTTCTTTCTGCTCTTCTTCTTTAACTTTGGGCAGATGTGAAATAATAAAAATCAGGGCGATGACGATCAGTATAACCGATAATGTCAGATAGGGGATTTTCATCGCGCCGGTTTCAAACCGGACAAACTCTTCCCAGCCTCCGGCATAGTCGGCAGGCAGGGTTTCGCGCGTATAATCATTGCCGCTCAATACCCATTTACTTAAAAACATGGCAGCGATAAAGGCGCCCA
>JAITVS010000092.1 GCA_031285685.1 Tannerella sp. | reverse complement strand
GAATTACACCAACATTAAGTTTGCGGGTTGTTTTATCATTCTTGCCTTTTACGAATGAAACCAAAGGTTTTCCGTAAGTATTTGCGAAAAGTGCCTTTAAATCGGACTGATCCGCAATCGATTCTGTAGGAGCTCCTAATGACAGCTCAATGTTTTCTACCGGCAGTTTTAGACTTTCCGGGAGTTTAGGTTGGTAAGTATAGCGTACTGTTTGTAACGCAGAAATTTCCATATGTATCTCCTTTCATAGGTTTAGAGTGCTTTGTTAAAAGCGTTTATAACGTAAATAATACCTAAAAAGGGGGCTTTATACAATGTACAAGCAGAAAATGTCTCGATAAAAAAAGCCGTCTGGTAGAGACCAAACGGCTTTTGCAATGTATCGGGCAACCCGGATTCGAACCGGGGACCCCAAGTCCCCCAGACTTGTACGCTAACCAACTGCGCTATTACCCGAAAAAACACATGTTTCGGTTCTGATTCAAACCGAGGGGGTAGGAAGAAAATACCATAAAGGAAGGGTGACTGTCAATTCCTTAAGATTTGGGAAATTCTAGGATTCCGATACAAAATATGAACACAGAGGTTAACCCTATTTAAAAAGAGGCTTTTTCCCTCTGTGTATTTCTGAATTCTCTGAAAAAACTCTTTTACTTGATTCTCACCAGTTCTGTTTCAAAAACGAGGAAGCTGTTTGGAGGTATTGCTCCCGGCGCACCGCGTTCTCCATATGCGAGTTCCGGCGGAATAACCATCAGGCGTTTTTCACCTTGTTTCATTGCCAAAACACTTTTATCCCAGCCGGGAATAACCTGTCCAATGCCGACAACAAACTCAAGCGGTTCACCGTGAAAATCCGAATTATCAAAGACTTTTCCATCAAGAAACATGCCTTTGTATTTAACCTGCACGGTTTTTCCTACGGTTGGCTGAGGACCGTTTCCTTGTTTAGAAATACTGTACCATATTCCAGATTCATCCTGCGTTAAATGGGAATACTTTTGTTTAATAAGTGCAATGTCGGCATCGATGCGAGCCTTAGCCGCTGCCAGTCCTCTGTTTTTTATATCAGCTAAAAGAGCATCAAACGCAGCTTGATCAGCTTTAAAGGCCTTGGCGGCAGCGCCATTTCGGATAATGGAAACCGTTTCTATTTTATCGCCTTGACGAATAGTGTCTACCACATTCTGACCTTCTACAACTTTACCAAAAACGGTATGTTTTCCGTCAAGCCAAGGAGTTGCAACGTGTGTGATAAAGAACTGACTTCCGTTTGTGCCGGGCCCTGCATTCGCCATAGACAAAATACCGGGAACATCATGCTTTAACGAAGAATCAAATTCGTCAGGAAATCGGTAACCAGGTCCGCCAGAACCGGTTCCGTTTGGATCACCGCCTTGAATCATAAAGTCCGCAATAACTCGATGAAAAGTAAGTCCATCATAAAAAGGCTTATTTCCGGCATTTGTCATGTTTCCTTCTGCAAGAGCAACAAAGTTACATACGGTTAAAGGAGTTTTTTCAAATTCCAACTGAACAACAATATCACCGCGATTAGTAGTGATTCTCGCAAAAAGTCCGTCTCCCAAAACATCATCTCCTGTTGCAGCCGAAGCATGTCCTATTAAAACAAAAAACAGGACACATCCAAGAACTGCACGCATAATAAATTTATGATTGTGTTTCATGAAAAAATCTTAACACAGATATGTCGATTTTTATAGTCCTTCCAACCATCGTAGCAAACAACGTTTCTTGATACTATTCTTACCAATTATTCTCTTTCAAGAAAAGGTATATCCTCATACCGACCACTATTATTCCAGTAAGTAAACCCAGGATTTCCTGCATCACGGACACCTTCTACTTCGCGAAGTACATATTCAGCATTGTAATATTTTCTGTCGTATGCAACATTAAGGTAAAAAGCCTGTATCCAAGATCTAACAACAACTTTTCCGCGAGCAATGTGTTCGGTTCGTTTTGTACCTTGGTAATAGATGCGATAAGGTCTTTCTTCCGGCGGAGTTTGAGCGAGGAAATCCTGCTCGAAATGACTGGGATAATACATAGGGCAGATTACGTCCACATAAGGCGCGAGCATTTCCACTTCTTGACCTGTTCGAGAACCGGTTCGATACCAGCCGTTTGCACCATAAATATCGATAGAGATTGGAGCCTTTATTGTTTTTCGAGCATAACGTAAAAAACTGACCATGGCGCTTTCTTTGTCCATGCCGTCATCTTTCCAGCGATATGTTGCGTTAGAAAGATTTATTCCATCCGTGGGAAACCGGATATAATCAAACTGGATTTCGTCAAAACCGCGTTCTATCAATTCTTTGGCAACATTGCTGTTATATTCCCACACTTCTTCGGAGTAAGGATCGACCCATTTTTCATCGTAATAAGTGCGGACTGTTTCATATCGTGGATCTTCAGATGGACGAACTTCTTGTACAAGAACACTCGTGTTTTCCGTTTCATCTTCTGTTGGTTCAACTTTTTCGCGCCGTGTTTCGTAATATCCCGCCCAGGGCTGATTAGTTCTTGCATCCCAAATCGCGTATTTTCCATTTTCTTTCTTTACAAGTTCTGGATCTTTAAAAACAACTATTCGAGCTACCACATATACACCCAAATCCTTCATCGTCTTAATAAAATTATCAATATCGACAGGCCAAAAAACACGACCTTTTTTAGTAAGCTCTGTATTGTAAGGTGTAAAGCGAAGCCGACCATTATCATCTTTCATATCAATAACAACCATGTTCAGGTTACGATTCTTGATAATATCGAGATAGGGCTTGAGAGAGGATGGATCCATAGCATGATTTACCGGCAGATAAAGACCATCTTTCCCGTAAGATGTTTCTATGTAAGGATCTTCAGTGGAAACAGCCGCTTTATTAAGTAACCACAATTCAGACAGAAAGATTGGCTCTACCTGATCAAGAAAAGCAAAACATTCAGGCATAATCCCTAATGAGGCGGATGCTTTTGTAATCACAGCAGATAAATCGCTTCTATACCAAACGTTGTCACTATCGATTCGTTTTTCAAGTATTGATCCGTCGCTTACAAAACGAATGGTATCAGATCCTACATCCAAAGACTCAACCGTGCCAAAAGCCGTGTTTTTAGTCCAAATAAGATCAAAGCGCTTATTCTCCCAATCAAGTTGATACAGCCTGTGCCGAAAAGTTTGTCCTGCATACAGTTTACTTTTGGTTTCGCCTTGAGCATCTTTCTCCATAACAATTGCGATATCAGAAACTTCATCTGGGTTTGAAGTTGTTTCTAGCATTTCCAGACCAAAAACCAACTCTTGCCAACGCGAGGAAGGATTTTCCGGTTGAATATAATGTATTCCATAAATACTGTGAGAAACAAAAACCGTCAATTCCGGCATATTTCCCACCGCAACAGCTTTAAGTCCATTGGTTTGATAGGGCGGCATCCCAAGACTACGCCACGTTCGGCCTTCATCACGGGAAAGAAAAACTGCATCTTTTGTGGCGGTAACCATTATATTAGAGTTTTCAGGATGAATCTTTACATCTTTCAGTTCCTGAATCATCTGTTCAAAAGACTTTTCACCATTTTCATATATTTTAATTGGTTTTACTGGCAATCCAAGATTCCGAGCTTCCCAATGGAATAAATCCGTAGAAACAAAGATTCCCGTATCAGAAAGTATTGTCCAATAAGATGGAGCTTTTACAATTTTCTTTACTTCCCCATTGTTCCATAAAGAAACCAACTTTCCAGTTTGAGAAATCCCGTAAAGACCTTTTTTAGAACCTGCAAGAGAAGAGAAAGAAACGTTCTCTATGGACATGCTCTGCGCAAAAAGTGATGCTGTTGGAAGACATAGCAGCAATAAACAAGTACCTAAAACCGCAACAATACGGACATGTAATTTATGACGATGAAAAAACATACTTAACTGTATCTTATATCCACCATTTTGATAAGACATTTGTCCGTTATCACAAAAATCTTTCAAAATGTTTCACGTGAAACATTTTCGTATAATTCGCACTGAAACAAACATCATTACTATCACGTTGATCTCTGTGTAGACTTTTAGATTAATCCTGTTCTATATCCCTTGACCATCCATCAAGAACTCTTTAAGATACAAATTCCTGCAGTCAGGAACCATGCGAGCGGATGCCGCCCAACTCTGCCAGGTCCGGAAGGAAGCAACAGTAAGTGGTTGTTCGTTGCGCCGTGGCCTCCCTGACTGTGGGTTTTTTTGTTTCCTTTGGCGAAACTAACGACGGTCCGGCACGGGCTTAACAAACGTGATTTTTTCGCTCCTACATATATAGTGTTTTTTTTGTTTCATTTATGATATACTATTCCCATGGCTTATGAAGTTACCGCCACAAGACGGCGCCCTAAAACATTTGATGAACTTGCTGGACAGGACTTTGTGGTTACTACTCTTAAAAGTTCCATCGAAACCGGCCGAATCGCTCACGCTTATCTTTTTTCTGGACCAAGAGGCTGCGGAAAAACGAGTGCCGCCCGAATTATGGCTCGTTCCCTTAATTGCGAAAAAGGTCCTGCGGCAATTCCTTGCGGCGTTTGTTCCAATTGCCAAGAAATTAGCCGCGGTTCAAGTCT
>JAITVS010000355.1 GCA_031285685.1 Tannerella sp. | reverse complement strand
CACGGCTGATATTTTCTCTGCCAACCTGTTTGCAAGCGATGCCGGACGGTACGAAGCCAACAGCGACGCTTCGTGGCATATCAACGACAATCTGTCGACCGGACTACTCGTGCATTATTCCAACGACGAAGTACAACACGACAGTAACGACGACGGATTCCTGGATATGCCCCTAAAAGAACAGATCAACCTGATGAACCGCTGGCAACATCGTACGAATAACTACGTTGCCCAGTATGGCGTACGCTATCTGCATGAGGACCGTACCGGAGGACAAGACACCAAGCATCACGATTTTGCAGATCCGTATCGTATCAAAATTAATACAAACCGTGTCGAAGGCTTTACCAAACAGGCATATATTATTAATCCCGACAAGGTAGAAAGTGTTGCTTTAATCGTATCGGGATCATACCACGAACAACTATCGACGTATGACCGTACGCCGTACAATATCTACCAGGACAACATATATGCCAGTCTGATGTATGAAAAAGAGTTCACGCCTATGCATAGCTTAAGTACGGGATTAAGCCTCAATTACGATGGGTTTAACGAAAACCTGACTCAGAATCAGAACAGATCGGTCTTCGATCGTAATGAGGTCGTACCGGGAGCCTATGTACAATATACATATAACCTGCACGATAAGTTCATCATGCTTGCAGGAATACGTGCCGACCATAGCTCTATATATGATTTTTTCGTGACGCCACGCATACATCTGAAGTATAATCCGTTCGACTGGTTCCATGTTCGTGCGTCGGCCGGAAAAGGATTTCGCACGGCAAATGTGCTGGCCGAAAACAATTTCCTGCTGGCCAGCAGCCGCAAAATCATGATTGCGGACAACCTGGATCAGGAGGAGGCGTGGAATACCGGTGTCAATTTTTCCTTTTATATCCCCATCGCTGGTAAAGACCTTACTATAAATGCGGAATGGTATTATACAAACTTCGAAAAACAGGTGGTAACAGATATGGATAGTAATCCTCATGAGGTAAGCTTCTATAATTTGGACGGAAAGTCATATTCAAACAGTTTTCAGGTGGAGGCTACTTATCAGTTCCCGTTCCTTCGCGGACTCACACTCACAGGGGCGTACCGATATACCGATGCAAAAACGGATTACCGTAATCAGGACGGAATAATACGACGCCTGAAAAAACCGTTGGTAAGTGATTACAAAGGATTGATCACTGCATCCTATCAGACACCCCTCAAAAAATGGCAGGCCGACCTGACCGGACAATTTAATGGTGGCGGTCGTATGCCTGCACCGGACACGACAAACCCAATGTGGGATACCGACTTCAGTTCCTATCAGGTATGGAACGCACAGGTTACAAGATATTTTCGTCAATGGTCTGTCTATGTAGGCTCCGAAAACCTGTTTGACTTTACGCAGGAGAATCCGATAATCGACGCTGCAAACCCGCGTGGTAAGAATTTTGACGGATCGATGATCTGGGGGCCGGTGCACGGACGTAAAATTTACATCGGCTTACGCTTCAATATAAGTCGGGATTAAATAACCGAAATACAAACCTTTTAAATATCATAGTTATGAAACAGATTTTAACAGTCATTCTTTGCGCAATGTTCACAATTTCATCAGCATCAGCGCAGGAAACAAAAAGTAAGAGTAAGAAAGAAACGACAAAGTTTCTGATTAAGAACATGCATTGCGATAACTGCATCAAAAAAATTGAAAAGAACATTTCATTCGAGAAGGGTGTTACCGATCTTAAATGCGATCTGAAGACTCATACGGCTGAAGTCACCTACCGTTCGGATAAAACGACAGATGAAAAACTGATTGCCGCCTTCGCAAAAATTGATATGCAGGCAAAAGTTCTGAAAGAAGGAGAATTGTCCGAAATAAAACATGACGGACATGATCACTGATCATTCATAAATTTTTAATTAGTAAACAAGGGTTGTCCTGAATCTTCAGGTAGCCCTGTTTTTTTGCCCTTAAAACCATATCATTTCATCAACAGACGCTGATATCAGAGATTATACATTTTTAACCACACATTTTTACATAAATTTAAACATTATTTTTATTTTTGCAAAACCCTATCAAACTAACATCTGTAACTGATGAACTTCTTTAAAGATAATTTTGAAAAAATCTATGCCGAATATTATGACCGGATGTTTCTTTTTGCGAAAGAATATGTCGTATCGGAAGAGGATGCGGAGAATATCGTGCAGGACATTTTCATGCTGATTTGGGAGAAAAAAGATGTTTTGGAAATAAAAGTCAACCTTTCCGCCTATTTATTTACCTTGATAAAAAATAAATGTATAGACCATTTACGGCACACAACCATTGTGAACACATTTAAACAGGAATACAAAGCGAAGCTGTCCGCATTAGAGGTATTAGACGAAATGACATCTAACGAAGAAGATCTGGAAAAACTCGTCAATGACGCTATCTCCAAACTACCGGAACGCTGTCGGATCATATTTACAAGAAGCCGGTTCGAATGTAAAAAATACCATGAAATTGCAGCAGAACTGAACATCTCCCCAAACACAGTCGAAAACCAAATGGCTATCGCATTAAAAAAACTCAGAAAAGAACTGAAAGATTACCTTCCGCTATTGCTATTCATGATTTAAATATTAAAAAACAAATCTTCACAAAGTAGATTAACGGAAGATAGATTTATTTGAATACCATGTTGTATTGACGACATATCATCTGAGCGGCTTTAAAACCAGTATACAGCGCTATCGGAAGACCACCGGGTGTCATGAGCCTGTGCCCGGCAAAATACAGACCGCTGATATTTTTCAAAAAACCCGGGTACGTTCTCATTTTTTTACCCAAGCCGGTTATGCTCATCCACGAACCGTGATATGCGCCGGTATATCGTTCGTAAGTCAGGGGAGTTGCAATATCAATGACTTCAATGTTACCTTCGGCTTGCGGATATTTTTGACAGATAACACAGCGGATTTGGTCGGCAAGTTTGCTTTTTTCTTCCTCATAACGACCTTCTACCTTTGCTTTCTTCCAAAAGTTATACGTATCACCGGTAAACGAGGTAGTAAGCGTAGTGCAGCCTTCCGGAGCATACCCTTTTTGCCCGAAGTAATTATTAAAACTTATTTCTGTTATCATCCTTCCCGCATAAGTGACCGGCTCTTCCAGTTCCCATTTCGGTATCGGCATTTGAGAAATTTCCGCTCGGACGCCCACACCGATAAAAGTACAGACTACCGATTCCGTCTTTTCACAAAGTGTTGTTAACCATGCATCGTTCAATGGCGTATCAAACAATTGCTCAACTGCCGCCTTTGTTTCCTGGGTAACAATCACGGCATCGGCGGCAAGCGTTTCGTTTGCCAGGTCAACACCAGTAACCGTTCCGTTTTCAATATTGACTTTTTTTACCTTTGTTTTCAACAGTATTTTACCTCCCAGGTTTTCAAACGTTTTTACCATTTTGTCAATCATTTCCAAAGAACCGCCTTCCGGAAAACCGCCATCGCCCATATTCCATGTGGACAATGTGGCAATCAGGCTGATAGATGAATAATCGTCCGGTATGATACGGAACAGTTTTTGTATACCGGGATGCACAAATTTTTCAACGTATTTTTTGTTGGATATGTTGTGCAGTCTTCCCAATCCGGGAAGCACCTGTAACATTTTATACAGGAAATTGAATGTTATACGCCTTGGATTTTGCGTTTTAACGCCCTTAATGTCAAAAATCGGCATTTGCAAATGTGAAAACGCTTTAACGTCTTTCACCAAACGCCTGAGATGTTTTTCATCAGCAGGTGAAATAGACCTCAAGTGTTCAAAAGTTTTTCCGATCTCCCGGTACAGATTGATAACTTGTCCCTCCCATTCCACTGCACAGAATATATCGGGCAAATATATTTTCACGGCATCGTTCAATGCGCCGGTTTCTTTCCATAACTGATACAGCGCTGTATTAGGATTGGAACCAGGGCAATGGATGGAACCTTCAAATAAATAATTTTTACGTTTCCAGGTGGCACACATCCCACCGGCCGTACTGTTTTGTTCGCAAAGCGTCACATCAAAACCGCTCCGTTGAGCGTAAATTGCAGCTGTCAATCCCGAAATCCCTGCACCAATTACTACTATTTTCCTCATCCTATATTTCTCACTGTCAAATTTATTGCAAATTTAAATAAAATTATTGTCAATCCAATCTTATTACGACTCTGGAAAGAAAAGAAATCGGATCGATGTTGCCACGATTCATGACGAAGCAAAATTGAAAGACGATATTGGGTTAAATAGCCCGGACTTTATTGATATCGTTGTCGTAACGGAAAAAACATTTAGCTTCAAATTGAAATCGGAAAAACGTCTGGTATACAGACTATAAAGGAATTTTATGGCTACATCGAAGGAGATGTGAAAGACTGAAAAAACGGCAAATTTAAATATTAAAAACTTTTTTTATAAATTTCATTTAGTGGAATAAACTTTTTCATACGTCATACAGTCGGATAAAGTAAAAAAATGACTATAAAATGTACAAACTTATCGAACAATATTTCGAAGGAAGACTTTCTCCTGAAGAGAAAAAACGTCTGTTTGAAAAAATAGATGTAGATCCGGATTGGAAAAAAGAATTCGTCACCCTGCAAAATCTACGGGGGCTGACCGCCTGGGCTCCAAATCCGTCACTCGGCCATGCAGATCAATCCGTAAAGTCGGACATTTGGAAAAACCGAACGATAAGCGGCTATATAAAACATGCCATCGGATATGCAGCGGCTATTTTGATTACCTTCACACTATCCTGGTTCATAAAAGATTCAGGTTCTCCCGAAAGGGAAAATTATTCGTCCATAGATGATATAAACTATCAGGAAATTACAACACCTGCCGGCCAACGGGTATTTGTCCGCCTGCCCGACAGCACAACAATCTGGCTGAATGCACGTACAACCCTGCGCTATCCGACAAAATTCACCGGAAATGAAAGACGCGTGGAACTCGAAGGCGAAGCATTTTTTGATGTAACGGAAAACACCGCGTCGCCGTTTGTTGTTTCTACCGAAAAATTCAATGTGCAGGTGACGGGAACATCCTTTAATGTCTATGCTTATAAAGGACGGAACGAATTCAATACATCACTCACCGAAGGCTCTGTTTTCATTTATGATCATAAGAACGAGGTTGAAATTATGCAATTAAAGGCAAATGAGCGGGTGGAACAGATTAATGGGCTTTTGGAAAAAACAGATTTTTCCAACATGGATTTCCTACTATGGAAAGACGGTATTTACGCATTTGATGATTTGCCCTTTTCTGAAATCATCAAAAAGCTAGAACTCTATTATGATATCACGATCATTGTTAACAACAATAATATTAGAAATTTCAAATTCAGCGGAAAATTCCGTCAACGGGATGGTGTAGATAGAGTACTTCAAACTCTACAAAAAATACACCAATTTTCTTTCACAAAAGATGATGATAAAAATATAATCACAATCAAATAGAAAAAAACATGGATTAAAAAGAATGTTAAATCTTAAAACCGAATGCCCATGAAGAAAAATTAATAACTAAAAAAACCGGCAAATGTTCCCGCATCTGCCGGCTAAAAGCTAACACAAAATCCAAAGATTTTAGTATCAACAAGTAAAACACAACAAATCTATGAAAAAAAAACCAAAACTTTTAAGAATTATGAGAATTTCGGCATTCCTCTTTTTCCTGAGTATATTTACGGTTTTTGCAACTGAAACAAATTCGCAAAATGCAAGTGTTAATATAAAGGGTAACAACCTGACGATCGGTGATTTTATCGAGCAGGTTGAAAAGCAAACAGACTATCTGTTTGTTTACAGTAAGAGCGAAGTTAACCTCAATGAATCCATTCCGTTAAATAATGGCAAAAAAGCGGTAAAGGATTGTCTGAGTGAAGCCTTTAACGGATCGGAAGTTAAATACGTTTTTGAAAATGATTACATCGTATTGACCAAAAATGTAGCACTTTCAGTTGCGCAACAATCCACCAAAACGATTTCCGGTATCGTGTTGGGTGAAACCGGCGAACCCATAATTGGTGCCAATGTAGTCGAAAAAGGTACGACAAATGGAGTGATCACAGATATCGACGGCAAATTTGCATTAAACATTAAGGATAATGCAACTTTGCAAATATCTTACATTGGTTACACAACGCAGGATATTGTCATTAGAAATCAGACAAACATTACAATTACCTTAACAGAAGACACACAAACCTTAGATGAGGTGGTTGTTACGGCTTTAGGCATCAAACGATCGGAAAAAGCCTTAGGTTATTCAGTACAAAAAGTAGGAGGCGAAGAATTAACTGCCGTGAAAGGGGCAAATATAGCGACGTCATTAACCGGTAAAATCGCTGGCGTTACCATATTAAACAGAAACGAATTCAATTCATCTCCAGTTGTATTATTGCGTGGCGAGACTCCGCTCATCGTAATCGATGGTGTTCCTTTTGAAAATACCGGATTAGGACAAGTTGCTGCAGATGACATCGAATCAATCGACGTCCTGAAAGGAGCTACCGCATCAGCCCTATATGGGTCAAAAGGTGCATCCGGAGCGATCATGGTCACAACCAAGAGAGGTGCAAAAGAAGGTCTCTCTGTCAGCGTAAACAGCAATACGATGCTTAACCTCGGATATTTGGTTTTACCGGAAGTCCAAACATCATACAGTAGTGGCTCCGGAGGTAAATATCTACAGGAGTTAAGTGAATATATCTGGGGAGACAAGTTAGATATCGGACGAACCGCTGTGCAGTATGATCCCTATACATACGAATGGAAGGAGATGGAACTTGTCTCAAAAGGAAAAAATAATTTCGAAAATTTTCTTGAAACTTCTTTTATTCTGAATAACAATGTGAATGTGACATACAAGGGAAAAGACGGAAGTGTAAGAACCTCTTTCACTCACATTTATGACAAAGGTCAATTCCCCGGAAACAAACTAAACAAATTTACGTATTCCGTAGCCGGAGACATGAAGGTCGGTAAATTCTCTATGGATGCCTCTATCACATACAACGGAAGCTATTCTCCTCAAACATTGGGCTCCGGTTATAGCGGATTAGGATATATGTACAATATGATTGTCTGGACCGGAACGGAATTCGATGTTCGCGATTTTAAAGATTATTGGGTGAAAGGAAAAGAAAATGAAGTACAAAATTGGCTTTATAAATATGATTATAACAATCCATACTTTCTTGCGAACGAAGTAACCCGCTCTGAATTACAAAACAGGGCAAATGCCCAAGCCACGATTAACTATGAATTAACAAACTGGTTAAAAGCCACTGGTAGAGTAGGTTCCGACACCTATTCGACAAAATATGAATACAAAACACCTCTCAATGTACGTAACTCTCAGACGGGAGCATATTCAATATATCAATACAGAGGATATAGTACTACGGGTGATATGATACTTATTGCTGATAAAAAGATCGGTGATTTCAATATTGGCGGTATATTTGGCGGTGGGATGACATACAAACGGGAAGACAGACTTTCAGGATCAACAAACGGAGGAATTACCGTTCCCGGATTCTATTCACTGAAAGCGTCAAAAGATTTGCCAGGTGTTTCAAGTGAAATCTATAAAAGGAAAAAAACAAATAGTTTATACAGAAAAATAGAAACATCATGGAAAAGTGCCTTATTCCTTGAAGTAACAGGTCGTAATGACTGGGTTTCTACTCTGGATAAATCCGAACGCTCTTATTTTTACCCTTCTGTTTCCGGTAGCATCATCGTTTCGGAACTATTCGATCTGTCTGATTGGTTGAGCTTTATGAAATTAAGGAGCTCATGGACAATGACTAAAAAAGCTGCAGATGAATTTGATATAAATAAAGTGTATACAATCACCCAAAATGTATGGGACAGCAAATCAACCGCACGATATCCTGAGACCATCCGTGATGCAACATTAGGACCGGAAAAGTCCAAAGCATTTGAAGTCGGTACGACAATTCATTTCATTGATAACCGTATAAAACTGGATGTCGCATATTACACAAAGCTATTTTACGACATCCAACGTTCCGCCCCCCTCAGTTATGCATCTGGATTTAAATCTTCCTTAATCAACTATAATGAGGAACGTATCAAAAAAGGCTGGGAAGTGACCTTATCTGGTGACATCATCAAAACAAAAGACCTGAATTGGACTTCGACTTTTAATTGGGGACGCGATCGCTACTATTATCATAAAATTGACGAGGCCTATTCCACCGATCGCACTTGGGTTAAGGAAGATGAACGCTGGGACTGGTTTGAAGTATATGACTGGGAAAGAGATCCGGAAGGAAACATCATCCATAGTGGAGGAATGCCGGTATTGAGCAAATATCCGACGAAAGCAGGTTATGAGCGTGCTAATTGGGTCTGGGGATTCATCAATCACCTGAACTACAGATCGTTTACATTTGACATATCATTTGATGGACGTGTAGGAGGCAAAGCTTATAACCGATTGGAACAAGCGATGTGGAATTCCGGAACACATATTGATAGCGACAATGAATGGCGTTATGACCAGGTTGTAAATGGTAATACCAGCTATATAGGACGTGGTGTAAAAGTTGTATCCGGTTCGGTATCATATGATTCGTATGGAAAAATTCTGGAAGACACCCGCGTTTTTGCACCAAATGATGAAGCTGTAACATATGAAGCATACATAAAAACATATCATCCCTGGAATGGAAGCAGCAGAATACAAAATGTTAAAGATCTGACTTTCCTAAAATTACGCGAAGTAGCAATCGGCTACAAACTTCCAGCCAAAACGGTAAACAAAATCGGTCTCAGCAATGTTCATCTTTCTTTAGTCGGGCAAGGTTTGTTTCTCTGGGCCAAAGAATTCAAATACTCCGATCCGGATGCCATTTATGAAGGATATGCCGAAACATTAAATTCACCCTCTATGCGTTATGTTGGTTTTAATCTTAAGGTTGATTTTTAAAATAATATTACTATGAAACGAATAAATAAATTCTTAACTATACTTTTATCTTCCGTTATATTATTCGGATGTGATAATTTCGAAGAGATTAATACAAATCCGGATACACCGGTTACGGCTCCTGCTTCTATGATGGCCACATATCTGATTCGTGAGATTGTCAGAAAAGACAGATATGTAAAAGAATCGGCAGAAGATGGTCTGTTGGCTAAACTTATCGTCTGGAATGAAAGTGCCAACGGTCTTCAATATAACAATCTCGGAAGAAAAAATTTTGAAAGCCATCTGCTTCTGATCAACTGCAATGATATGGTAGCTAAAGCACCGGAAAATAATAAGAAAGGCTATGAAGCACTGGCCCTCTTTGTAAAATCTTATGCTCTGTATTATACGTCTCTGGACCTTGGAGACATACCATATAATGAAGCCGGAAAAGGAGAAGAAGGGTTGACAAAGCCTAAATATGATTTGCAGAAAGAGGTTATGCTTGCCATTTTAAATGATCTGGAAGAAGCTTATAAATGTTTCGCTGCTGCTAACGAAACCGCTTTTGACGGTGATATCATTTTTAATGGAAACAGAGATAGCTGGAAAAAAACGGTTACGGCTTTTCAACTAAAAGTTCTGATGAATCTTTCAAAAAAAGAAAGTGATTCGGATGTAAATGTTAAATCACGTTTCGCCAATGTTGTTCAAAACGGGTCATTAATGACATCGAATGCTGATAATTTCCAGCTAACCTACAAAGATCAATCAGGCATGCGTTATCCGTTCAATGACCTGACATCGAATCAGACTAAATATGCGATGCATTCATCTGTATTGATTAACATGCTGAAAGAATATAATGATTACAGAATCTTCTATTACGCAGAACCCTCCAAAGCAAAAACAGAAGCAGGAGCAACAGAAGACAGTTTCGACGCTTATGTAGGAATCGATCCTTCTATTAACTACGGAGAAGTCTCAAAAGCTCATGGCGCAAATCTGTTCTGTTCACCGAATTTTCGCTATACTTCGACAACCCATTCGGAAGGTGAGCCTCTGATAAGATTAGGCTATGGAGAACAACAAATGATATTAGCCGAAGCCTGTCTTCGTGGTTGGATCAATGGCGACGCCAATAACTATTACAAAGAAGGAATTAAAGCAAACATGACATTCACCCGCGATGTCACTCCGAATGAATATGCACATAATCGTCTTATAACAAATGAATACATCGAATCATACCTGAACGGAGACAAAATTCAGTTGACGGGAAACTTCGAAACCGATCTGAAGAAAGTTATTTCTCAGAAATATATCGCCTCTTTTCTTCAGTACACATATGAAGCTTATTATGATTACAGAAGAACCGGATATCCGGAACTACCGATAAACGCAAGTACCAGCATGAATTCAACAGGCCCGGACAAATTTCCGATGCGCTACATGTATTCAACCGACGAATATGCATACAACCGCGAAAATCTGGATGAAGCTCTTCAACGCCAGTTCAACGGAAATGATGATATTAATGAGATGATGTGGATTCTTAAATAGTTTAGAATAAATCTTATAAATTAATACCGAAAATTAATGAGGGGTGTATCAATAATGATTCACTCCTCATTCACTTTTCGGATTCCGTCATAATCATAAAAACGAATCGATATACAGTTATAACAAAAACGGGCTATGTCAAATATGACACAACCCGTTCTTTCTATATTTTCAAAGTAATCTATTTCATATAAACAGCTTCAAAGCGTGCTAATGGAGCCATTCTTGCTTTGTTGAGGACCAGGGTATCACCATTTACAACATAATTATCTGCCGTTTCCAGCACCTGATGCATTTTCTTTTCCGTATCCATGTTAATGCACATCATCATCGTGGATGCCACTTTCGAAAAATAAATTCTGTTTCCGGGCTTCAGTGTATATGTTCCGCTAAAAGAGTTACATCCGCTGTTTCCATTCACACGGTTGCCTTCTTTCTTAAGAATCATGTGCGCCTCCTTACCGTTCTCGGGTGTAACAACCGCTTCTCCGAAAAGTTCCGTCAACTTCCAGTATTTTTCAACAAGATTCATATCCACCTTGGCCAGAATATAATTATCCGCCAGATCTCCGGTTATTTTATTCCCTTCCTTATCAAGCATAGTCAGCGCATTTTCTCCTACCTGGAATTTCATCACACTTTCATCTTCACCAATTGTAATCGTATTGCCCTCTTTATTCCATGTTAAATTACCGAAGCTGTAAAAACTATTATCATCTTTACCCCAATAAACCTGCTTTAACTCATAAGTCCCGTCTTTTAATAACTCAAGAGACGTCTGAATACCACCACAGTCCGCACACGGCAGAATACCCGAATAAAAACCATCCCAATCCAATGAATTCTGTGAATTATCAGCAGTAGTTACTACTTCCGTATCCGAACTCTTTGTATCTTTCTTCTGTGAATTACAAGATACCATTCCAACCATCAATGCGGAGATTCCGCAAATAAACAATTTCTTTTTCATACCTTCATTTTTAAAACCTGTATATTTTCATATATGTAAATGTAAATCAAACACTTATACACTTCACCTACTATCGTACATTTACAGATTACAAAAGTACATAAAAGTCCTGACATTTATAAATAAAATATCTGTTGATTAAAAAATAAACGTTACTTTTGTACGTTTTTTTAAAATATACTTATGGAAAGAGTACTGGTAACCGGCGGAGCCGGGTTTATAGGATCGCATCTCTGCGACAGGCTTATTAAAGACGGGTGTGATGTCATCTGTCTTGATAATTATTTCACCGGAAACAAGGATAATGTACGTCACCTGTTGGGCAACGACCATTTCGAACTCGTGCGCCATGATGTCACCACTCCGTTTTATGCGGAAGTCGACAAAGTGTTCAATCTGGCATGTCCCGCATCACCGGTAAATTACCAGTACAATCCCATTAAAACCCTCAAAACATCTATATACGGCGCATTGAATATGCTCGGATTGGCGAAACGCGTAAATGCAAAGATCCTTCATGCCTCAACAAGCGAAGTATATGGCGACCCGACAATTCATCCGCAGGTCGAATCGTACTGGGGAAACGTGAATCCGATAGGAATACGTTCCTGTTATGACGAAGGAAAACGTGCTGCCGAAACATTATGTATGGACTACCACCGCCAGCATAAAATACGGGTGAAAATAATACGTATATTTAACACGTATGGTCCCCGAATGGACAAAAACGACGGACGTGTCGTATCTAACTTCATCGTTCAGGCACTGACAGGAAAAAATATTACGATTTACGGAGACGGAACCCAAACACGCAGTTTCCAATACATCGATGATTTGGTGGAAGGCATGATACGGATGATGAATACAGGAGATGACTTCACCGGACCCGTAAACATCGGTAATCCCGGAGAATTCTCCATGCTCGAACTGGCCAATGAAGTAATACGCCTGACCGGCTCCAAATCCAAAATCATTTTTGAACCGTTACCACAGGACGATCCGAAACAACGCCAACCGGATATTTCATTAGCCTTCGAAAAACTGGACGGATGGAAACCTACATTCAGACTTGAAGAGGGACTGATGAAAACCATTACATATTTCGACGATTTGCTGAAAAAGGAGAATAAATAACCCGTGGAAATACAGGAAATATTACCTATATATACGGGACACCCGCATATAAATGCAGTTGTGTCTTTATTAGAAAAGGATAATCGTCAGGATATTCTTTTATCCGGTCTGAACGGATCGGCCGAAGTTGTCATAACCGCTTCCCTTTTTCAGAAAAAGGGAGGTGTTTTTTTATGTATATTAAATGATCTCGAAGATGCCGGATATTTCTATAATGACCTGATGCAGCTGATAAACAATAACCATGTTTATTTTTTTCCATCAGCTTATCACAGGCATATCAAATACGGACATATTGATCCTGCAAACGAAATACTGCGTACCGAAGTACTCGGATTGTTACAAATGGAAGATCCGTCAGGTATCATCGTTTCATATCCGGACGCAATTGCAGAAAAAGTCTTATCAAAAAAGATTCTGCAGGAAAACACGCTGACAATCCATACCGGAGAAAAGGTTGACCCGATGTTCGTTTCCGATGTTCTTGATAAATATGGGTTTGAACAGACCGACTATGTGTATGAGCCTGGGCAGTATGCTATGCGTGGTAGTATTGTCGATATATTTTCTTTTTCCAGCGAATATCCTTTCCGCGTGGATTTTTTTGGAAATGAAGTCGAAACCATACGCCGTTTCGATGTAGAGACACAGCTATCAAAGGATAAATTAGCTGAAATCCATATCATACCGGAAATAAGCAAACATAACGATTCGGATTCGTCTTTACCTGATTTATTACCTGATGATACATTATATGTGTCGGAAGACATGGAATGGTGCGGAGAGCGTATCGGCAGTCTCTGGAATGAAGCTCCTGTCAACCGTGACAATGAAGGCTTTACGGATTCCGAAGCGATGAGAAAAAGGTTGATTACGGCCGAAACATATACAAAATCCATTGCGCGTTTCTGCAAAATCCATTTCCATGCAAAGCCCAATTCCGTACATGCAACAGTCCGGTTCGATATTTCCTCGCAACCCCTGTATCAGAAAAACTTCGATCTGGTAAGCGAATCTTTTAAACAATATATTTCGGAAGGTTATACGATTTACCTATTAACCGACAGCGCCAAACAGGCAGAACGAATCCGCGACATCTTTAATGACCGCGGTGATCATATAACTTTCACAGCGACTAATCATACACTTCATAGCGGATATGTAGATAATAATCTCAGAATATGCCTGTTTACAGACCATCAGGTTTTCGGTCGCTATCACAAGTATAATCTGAAAAGCGATAAGGCCAGAAGTGGAAAAATTACATTATCACTGAAAGAGCTAAACCAGTTTACTACGGGCGATTATATCGTTCATATTGATCATGGTATCGGGCAGTTCGGAGGACTTGTACGTACCGAAGTGAATGGTAAACTGCAGGAAGCAGTGAAATTAATATACAAAAATAATGATATTATTTTTGTCAGCATTCATTCGTTGCATAAATTATCCAAATACAAAGGAAAAGACGGAGAACCTCCTACCCTGAATAAACTTGGAACAGGAGCATGGGAGAGAATGAAGGACCGCACGAAGAAAAAGGTAAAAGATATCGCCCGTGACCTTATAAAGCTCTATGCACAACGTAAAGATGAAAAAGGTTTTTCCTTCAGTCCCGACAGCTTTTTACAGGATGAACTGGAAGCAAGTTTTATTTATGAAGACACGCCCGACCAACTGAAAGCAACCACAGAAGTAAAAGCCGATATGGAAAGCGAACGCCCGATGGACCGGCTTATCTGCGGCGATGTAGGGTTCGGAAAAACAGAAGTCTCCATTCGCGCTGCATTTAAGGCAGTAACCGACAACAAACAGGTAGCCGTACTGGTGCCCACGACGGTCCTTGCTTTTCAGCATTACCAGACATTTAAAGAGCGATTGAAAGATTTTCCGTGTACAATTGATTATATAAGCCGCGCGCGTACAAGCGGAGAAATAAAGAAAATACTCGAACGTCTTCAAAACGGAGAAATAAATATACTGATCGGCACACACCGGATTGTAAGTAAAGATGTTAAATTCAAAGATTTAGGATTGCTTGTCATTGACGAAGAACAGAAGTTCGGCGTTTCGGTTAAAGAAAAACTGCGTCAGATGAAGACAAATGTCGATACACTGACAATGACGGCAACACCCATACCGAGAACACTTCAATTCTCACTCATGGGGGCGCGTGATTTGAGTAATATACACACGCCTCCTCCAAATCGCTACCCGATACAAACGGAAATAGAACGGTTTAATACCGATATTATCCGCGAAGCAATTGAATTTGAAATGAGCCGGAACGGACAAGTTTTCTTTATTAATAACCGGATACAAAATATTTATGAGATAGAGGCGCTGATACGACGTGAAATTCCGGATGTACGCATTGCGATCGGACACGGACAGATGGAACCGGAAAAACTGGAGAAAGTCATCCTTGATTTCGTCAACTACGAGTATGACGTCCTCATATCAACGACAATTGTGGAAAATGGCATTGACGTTCCGAACGCAAACACGATTATCATCAACAACGCACATCAATTCGGCCTTTCCGAATTGCATCAGCTACGTGGACGTGTAGGACGAAGCAATCGTAAGGCATTTTGTTATCTGCTTTCTCCCCCGCTCTCTACAATCACGCCGGAATCACGCCGCCGCTTGCAGGCAATTGAAAACTTTTCGGAGCTCGGTAGCGGAATGTACATTGCCATGCAGGATCTCGATATCCGCGGAGCAGGAAATATGCTTGGAGCCGAACAAAGCGGATTCATTGCAGATCTCGGATATGAAACATATCAAAAGATCCTGGAAGAAGCTGTAGACGAGCTTAAAACCGATGAGTTTGCCGATTTGTATGCCCAGGATCATATCAGTAAAAATGAATCCAAACGTGAATATGTTCGTGAAACATTTATTGAAAGCGATCTCGAATTATTATTCCATCCAACCTATATACCAAATGATTCTGAACGTGTCAGCATCTACCGGGAGCTTGATTCCATTGAAGATGACAAGAAATTGAATGATTTTGTCGCACGCCTCAAAGATCGTTTCGGTGCAATACCCGAAGAAGGAGAAGAATTGATCCGGGTCGTACAGTTGCGTCGTCTCGGCAAACAAATGGGTTTTGATAAAATCATGCTGAAAAAAGGCACAATGAATCTTCATCTTGTCAAAGACAGTGATAGTCCTTATTATCAAAGCAATGCGTTCGGCAGACTCCTTGCATATATACAAAAACATCCTAAGAACTGTAATCTCCGTGATCAGTCCGGCAAACGGAGCCTGATCATAAAAAATATACCGGATGTGCAAACAGCCTGCAAATGCCTGATGAGTATGATGGATGAATAAGTCTAGCAACAAAAATATATAAATTATATTTTGTATTGCTCCCGGCTT
Source organism: Tannerella sp. (assembly GCA_031285685.1). Taxonomy (GTDB): domain Bacteria; phylum Bacteroidota; class Bacteroidia; order Bacteroidales; family Tannerellaceae; genus Tannerella. The sequence continues at coordinate 284 of JAITVS010000355.1, read as the reverse complement.
GCATTATCTTTAATTCAACATTGAAGAAAGCGGCGCCTTGGCAATAAAAATATATAAATTATATTTTGTATTGCTCTCGGCTTGCATTATCTTTGCTACATAATTAACATATCATAAACTATGAAAAATATTATTATGACAATCGGGTTATCTGCAGCACTTGTATCAGGTATAAATGCCGCCGATAATAAAAAAGAAACAAACATGAATGAAACGAACCCGTTTTTCACAGAGTATGCAACTCCCTTTGCGGTGCCTCCTTTTGACAAGATACGTATGGAGCA
>JAITVS010000344.1 GCA_031285685.1 Tannerella sp. | reverse complement strand
CTATCTTCTTTTATTTATACAATGGCCAAAAATCGCATCCTGAATTTTTTTCGTGATATGGATGTGGAAAAACAGGTCAGGCAGGCTTTGTCGAAAAAATCTCCTATTGAAACAGAAACTGCAGAGTCGGATTTAATTATTTCCGAATATCAGCAGATACTGGCTGATGCGATCGAACAATTGCCGCCCAGACGAAAACAGATATTCAATATGAGCCGTGTCGATCAACTTTCTCATAAAGAAATCGCCGTACAGTTAAATATTTCAGTAAATACTGTTCAGGAACATATCTCCGAATCTTTGCATTTTATCAAAAAATATTTTCTCAAACGTACTGATCTTACTCTCGGCATGCTTTTGTTCGTAATGGATCGTTTCATAAGCTAAACTTTCCGGGGGGGGAGGGGAGTGTCAAACTTCTCTTTCCGGCTATTTACCGGAATCTGCTCCTGCGGCTATTCTGTCATTTTTTGTATAATTGTGAGTTGCTGTTTTATTGATTACTAAAGGCTTTGCCCAAAATGCGACACTCAAAACCACAAGTAATGGTAAAAAAAGATAATGCAACGATGTTTCCAAGCCAAACCAATCGCCCATATTTCCGATAATCACAGGACCTAAAGCGCCTCCAATGGACGCTGTAAACATGAATCCGGAAAGAACTTCATGGTGTTTACTTACCGAGTTGAGCGTCAGTGACATGATGATTGGCCACATCACAGATTCAAAGGCCCCAACCATTGGGAAGGCAATTGTTGCAACATGGGTTCCTCCATACAATGCAAGAAGTAGGCTGATAATGGCGCATACGGTTAGGACGGCAAGCACCTTTCTGCTTTCGAAAAATTTGAGTAACAACATTCCTGCAAAACAGCCGACAATAAGTAACAACCAGTATAATGATAACTTCGAAGCGCCTTCCGTCAGAGGGTCAAGGCCATGATAATCCTGAAAATATCTGGACATCCACGCTGCAATACCCTGTTCACAACTTGCATAAGCTACAAACGAAAAAAAATAGAAAATAACATATTTGTTCCGGAACAATTCTTTATACACATTTTTTTCGTTATGATCAGGTGATTTTTCTTTCCTGTGATTGGGGAGTCGCACCAAAACCACCGTTACCATCAATGAGAGCAACAAAAGAATAAATAACCAGTATGCAGATGTCCATTCAAATCCTTTGGGTATAACATGCAGGAGAATGTTGAATGGAAAGAAGCGTTCTCCATTGATCATACATGATGTTACCCACGAATAAATGACCGGACTGAGAAAGGCTCCCATACCAAACATCAACTGATTGAGAGTTGTATGAAATGCAAGGTTTTCGGCTCCACAGACATTTCGCACCAAAGGTATGGCAGTAACCTGTATGATGGCGGCAGCGCTACCCATTATAAATAATGAGATGGCAGATGTTTGAAACGTTAGAAAGGTGACAAATATGAATACGCCTGCTAAAGCAATCAGAAAGGCTAAAAAGGGTAGTTTCCCGGGTGAATATTTTCCTCCGGCAATCCCTGCAGGGATGCAGACCAGCGTAAATGCCATATAATAAGCAAATGGCATTACAGAGGCTAATCCGTAATTGATTTGAAAACTTTTTATCATTTCAGGAATCAAGGTACTCATCATTGATTCCAGCAACCCTACCTGAAAAAACATCAGGTTGAGAAATACGATCAATTTTATATTGCTTATAAAACGGAGATGACGCATGTTGGCAGATCTATGCTAAAAAAATCGATTGAATCTGTCTCATTGTTTCATTTTCTGATTTTACTACCCCATAGTGCGTAATAAAAGATAAAGAGATAGGAAGGCAAGGCAATAATGTATGCGAACCGGTAACCGCATTCTCCAGCCAATACTCCGAAGATTAAAGATATAATACCGGCTCCGATAATACCTGTAACCAATAACGACGAACCGGTCTTGGTAAATTTACCTAAATCAGCAATAGCAAGCGGCCAAACCGCAGGCCATAACAGGGCACTGGCTAATCCTAAAACAGGTACCAGATAAATGGAAGCCGGTCCGGGTATGAATAATATCATCAGTGTAACAATCATTCCCAAAACGGTAGATGCAACCAAAGCATTGGTTTGACTCAAATACTTTGGTATAAACAATATACCCACGATATAGCCGGATATCATAGCCAATGATACAAGCCAGACATAATTCTGAGGATTTGAAAGTCCCAGATTTTGAGCATAATCATTAATGGTACCTAATGCCAGGTATTCCACACCTACGGTAAAAAATACGGCAACCACTCCTAACAATAGGTGTGGAAATTGCCATATACTTGTTTTGGAGTTCGCATAAACAGATTCGTTTTCTTCTGCGGATTCGCCGGTTTCTTCGCCAACTGCTTTTATTTCAGGCAATGGAGAAAAGTAGTACACAATTCCCATGAAGAATAATATGGCTGCGATAATATAGAAAGGAGTAATGGTGTCTTCAATTCTCACATTGGCAAGATCCATAAAGAAAGCAAGGATAAATGATGCAATGGCATAGAATACTTTAGCACAGATCCCCATAATGGAAATACGGGCTGCGGCGCTGTCGGGGTTGCCGATGATGGAAACGTATGTACTGTAAGCGCCTGTTAATAACGCTTGTCCGAGTCCATTGATAAATAAGGCGACTAAAAATAAAGGAAAACTAACCATTTTGGCAGATGGCACAATCATCAGAAATCCGACTGACATAAGTATCAGCGCGATAACCATTCCTCCTTTATATCCGGCTTTTTTCAGGATAGGCCCGGTAAATGCACCAAAAACCAGATAGGCGGAAAAAGTGGCTACCATGATTAAGTAGGACATGGATGTGGTTACATTAAACGCCTGCTGTACAAAAGGAATAAAAAAGGCGTTTACCCCAAGGGCAAAGCCGAGAATAGCATTCATCGAACCTACAATAAGCAGGGGAACGACAATATTTTTTTGGGTTGTATTCATAATTTATATATCTGGTTGGTTTAAATTCGTTTACTGTTTTTTATTATCGAAGACTTCGAATTCCGTGGTTACATTTACAGAGAGCTCGGTACCGGTTTCCAGCTTTTCCGTACAACCGCCACAGGCTTCAATTTCCATAAATCCGGACGGATCACAATATACACTCAGGCTTACCCCTTTGCCGGATGGCAACCGGTCGGGAGAAGCATCTGCAATGTCTATGTAATGCTGGCCGTGAGGTAAATCTCCGGCATATCTTTTTACCCGGTAATGATCCTTATCCACGTATTGAATCCAGGCAATATTTTGGCTTAACGCCAATTGGAACCTTTTAGGAGTTTGGGTCCTGACCACGTACAGGTGATCCTGTATATAACACTGTTCATTGCTTGGGCCATACATATCCCAAATATCATCTCCGGCTGGTGGTGCAGGCATATAGACACGACCTGTTTCCGATGAATCGAACTGGCACAATGACCAGGGAGCTAAAGAGAATTCCATTTCACTCAATGTTCTTTTACCGATATAACGGATGGTTTCTTTTACTTTCTGGCGGAGAAGATTTTCCTCTTTTTCAAGATGAATCTGTCTTTCAAATTCACATGGAATACCTATCTGAGCGTTGTTGATTAAATCTATTTCCGCCCTTATTATGCATTCATTATCTGCCTGTGAAACGACTTCCCATACGGCTCCTGTGACAGAAGGCGGCACACGCCAGCTTCCGGTGCCGTATTCATATCCGAAGCAAGTACCTTCAGGGGCGGGCCAAAGTGCATCTCCACCGGGGTTTTGAAATTCTTCTTTATTTGACCGGGATAGAATAGCTGAAGGATTGACCTTGCTAATAACCTGACCGTTGATCACTGTAAAGAATCTGCCCTCTGTATCCAGAGCTGCAATGACCCCATTCTCTTTTGTGCCGACAACATGAGTCCGGCGACACGATTGTTCGAATAAATGTAATAATTCCTGGCCTGTCATATCTTTTTAATTAAAGGGATAGCATCGAATGTACCTGCTATCCCTTATGATTAATAATTTATTCACTCAATCTGTTTTTCAAATCGGACATTATAAATGCTTTTGCTTTACCGGCATAATCCATATTGGCTTTCGGCGCATGTTGTGCGTACCAATACTTATCATTGAATCGGTTCATATCAACACCTTCGGGGCAAAATGCCAGCATAAGTGACGTCTCTTGTTCGCCGGCATGATCAATTGGCCATTGTGCCTGTGCTTCTGCACTCATAAACGGTTCTACCCGTATCCAGCTGAACGGATCCGTACCTGCTTCATGCTCGGCGTAGTAATTCGCCGAAGAGAGGTCTTCACCCCACCATCCGTCACCTTTTTCCCTATCGAGGAAAGCAAAAATTTCCTGTTTGGCGGCTAACCGGAAGGCTAAGTCATTGGGCATACCGCTCGCAAAATTCTCACTTTGATGATGATAAAACAAGCGTATGTTGCGAAATCCGATTCGTAAAAGATTATAGAATAACTGGCGGGAAAATAGGTTCAACACACCGGAATCGATATGCATTCCTCCCTTGCGTTCGGGGCCCGAAACTGCGTAGGAACCCGCGCCATACCAGAAAGGTGGCAATAGTACCAATTCCATATCCTTTTCCAACAGTTCCAAAGCTCCTTGTACAACCAGGGTGTCTACACCCGGGCAAAGATGTTCGGCGTGGTATTCTATCACCCCCAACGCCATTACTACCGGGGTATTTTTATCTATGGCTTCCCTGATCTGATCGGGAAACATCAATTCGTAACGCATAATTCTCTTTTGATAAGTGGTTAAATTTCAATCATTTTCATGAATTTGGAAGACATCAATTCTGCTCCTCCTTCTTTTATAATCGCTCCATTTTCCCAACGAAGGCCGAAATCGTGCTCGTAGAAGAATGTATCTATCTGGAATGTCATGTTTTCTTCCAACAGGTAATCGGATGTGGACTCCATCCAGGGGCGTTCTACTTCCATCATACCGATAGAATGACAAGGCCCATAAAGTAAGTATTGACCGAAACCGCGTTCCTTCACCCAGGATTCATAGTCGTTGACTATTTGTCCGGCAGGTATCCCCGCACGCAACATTTCTATGGTTTTTTTATGAGCTTCCAGGCCGAATTCAACCAATCGTTTTTTCCGTTCGGGCAGGGGGCCAATGGAAAAGGGTAAGCCCACGCTGGAAGAGTATCCGCTCACTCTGGCTCCGATATTCAGTTGGATTACTTCATTGGCAACGATTTTATTGTGCGTGGGCCTGGATATTGCATGGTTGGTGGACTGTCCGCAGAAACAATACAGAGAGTGTCCTTCATATTCCCCGCCATGTTTGTATATCTCGCGTTGTGCAATACCAATCACTTGAAGTTCGGTCATTCCCGGTTTTATTTCGTTCAGGATTGCCTCTACGGCAAGTTCGGATATCTGAAAAGCTCTCCGCATACAGGCAAGCTCACCTTCACTCTTTACAAATCTTAGCGGCCACAGGGTCATATCTGCTTTTATCAGTTCTACGCCGGACAACTGTTCCTTCAACGAGGTATACACCGGTAAGGAAGTAATTGCCCAACCTACGATTCCCAGTTTTTTGATGCCGTTGGGAACATATTTTGCGATTAGTTCTTTAAAGTTTATAAAAGACATACCGGGAGCATCGGGCTCTGCTGATTCTCTGTATTCTATGAGTTTTTCAATGTTTTTGAAAAAACTGCGACGTGAAGCATACAGATCACTCTCGGGACCCACTAATAACACCGGTTCTCCTTCGGCAGGCATAAATACGGCGGCGGTTTCAAAAACCGGCCAGTATTCACTTAAATATCTGACATGTGCCATATCCGATTCCGTGGCATGTACAAGACAGGCATCCAAGCCTTCCTTTTTGATATTTGCCTGAAACTTCCTGATTCTTTCTTCGAATTCACTTTGTAAAATTGTTGTTGTGTTCATAATACATTAATCTTAAATTTGATAATTATTAATTGGAAATATTAGTTCTCAAATACAATTAAAGAATAGCCCTGACTTTTAGGTATGGTTACTTCTGCATAACCATTTAAATGGTTAGCCGGTAATTCTGTTTTTTCAGGAGCCAGATAAACTTTTTTGATGATTTTATTTTCATCCCGAAGCATGATCTTCACATGGCTCAGTTCGATCCCCTCTTCAATAATCGGTGTCTTGCCGCGCATTTCGGGAAGATAGGATAACAGATGCACCATCCGTCTGTTAGGTTGAGCGGTGACAAAAACCCGGGCAAATGCCGGCAGATTTTCTGTTTTCAGAACCGGTTCCCGGTGAAATGCATTCAGGACATTTGAAGATAATCTTCTCAATTCAACCGAAGCCTTGTCATAATATCCCGAAAATAACCGGTGGCTGAAATGAATAACATTGCCGTTTACCGTCAGTCCGGGTTTATCGGTAACTTCCTGCGGTGGATTGTACAGAATCGCATAATCACCGTCCCAGGATATGTTCTGATAGGGTTTTATCAGATTGGCTTCTACTTTTGTATCTGCCAGTGGCCGTACATCTGTCCCTGATGAATACAGCGAAAGCGGCATTTCGGGTAATCCTGCATTAAACTTTTTTCCTACAGTAAGATAGGCAGGGTTAAAATCATTTTCGCCCTCATATTTTATTCCCCATTCTTTTTCAAGTGCAAATCCGTTTTTCCGGATATTCAGACCTGAAAAACCGGTTGAAATAACGGTCTTACCTGCATCTATATGGGTTTTGACCCGCTGTGCGGTTTCATCGGTAAACAGCACGCTGTCAGGGAAAATAAGTACCTTGTATTTCGACCAGTCCGATGACAATGTAACCACATTGAACTGCTGTTTTAACTCGCAAAGCATCCGCACGGCGCTACGTAATTCAACATCATTGCGCAGGTGATGAATGGTTTTAGGGTAAACAATAGCTATATCTGTTACCGGCGTTGCCTTGTCGTACCATTCTTCTCTGGTTTGCAGATCGGTATAGATTTTTCTGATCCGGTCAAGAACGGCCGTTTCCAAATCACCGCGCGGATGGAAATGTCCGCCGATACTGGGTCGCATCCCATTCGCCAGCCCATAGAGCAATTCGGACTTTATTGCTTCTTCGGGAAGTAGTCCGCCAAAATCACCCCAATCGTAAAACCGCCCGGTCATATTTATTACAGGCATATTGCCCAAAGTACGGACATAATGAGCCATTACGGGTATAAATTCGTAGCCATCGGATGCAGGCAAACCAATCACATCATAATAATTATTGATGCCTTTCAATTTCTCGTAAGGCGGATAATTATTGGAAATGAGCAAACCGGGATTTATTTTTTTTGCCTCTTCGGCAATATCTTTTGCCAAACGTATGGCAGAATCTTCGGAAAAACAGGTTACCGAATCCGGATCCGACCAATCGATGCCGTTTTTTTTCATTTCCTTCACACAAACCGGACAAATACAGGGATAGCTTATCAGGCAGTCGATCATCAACCCGGCAACGGCATAATTACTCACGACTTCCTTTACCATTGCGATCAAATGATCGCGGTAACCCGAGTTATAGCACATGGTGCGGACATGCGGCGTTAAACGCGGTTCGCGCAACGACCTGCCGTCAAAATACAACGTCGTCCAATCGCGATGCTGTAATCCTTCTTCGCTACTGATACCTGCATTAAAGTAAGCCGCCAGAGCAATGCCTTTTTTGCTGCAGGTATCGGATAATTTCCCGAAAAGATCATATTTGAGTGATGGATGTTTTGTCCCGATCCTGGTATCATAATATGCCAGCCCTTGATTACAGCGGGCATGAAATATCAGGTAATCAACTCCACAATCTTTCACCTTGTCGGTAAAGGCTTCCACATCAAAGTTCTCCCCGACATCGGGAATGGCTTTCATGGTGTGATTGTCGTAAAACAAACAATATTTGGGTTGATGCATCATTTTTTCTGATTGTTTTATTTGTAAATTATTCTATGATTTGTGCGTTTTTCAGCGCCTCCAGCAATTGTTCCTTTGTCAGGTTATTTGCCTTGATATAGCGACGATTGCCTGCAGGAATAATAGTTTTATTGTTTGTACCCGGAGAAATTGTTTCTTTCTGTCCAAACTTCTCGTATAAGGTAATGTCTGACGGATTTAATGACAATTCTAATCTCTTATTGCCTGATGTATGCCAGTAGAGTACATAATATTCGTTTTGCCGTTGGAATATAAAGGCTCTTATTTCTTTATTACCGCCTGCAATATCATGAACCTGGTCATAGGGTAATAATTCAAACTGGTTTTGCTCATTGATTAATAAGTGATGTTCCTGATCTACGTTTTTTAGCATATTCTTATGTTCTTCGGTGAGCCAGTGTTGCGCCCTGACTTCTTCCCATCTGCGTATTACTTCCAGATTATCAGCCGTGCGGGGATGGGCGCCAAAACTACTAAGGAATGCCCAGATAGAGACGGGACTATCCCAGGCTGCCGCTACACCTGTAACGAACTCCCACATATCGGGTTGTGTCCCTAAGCTTTTTTCACCGGGAAGATAATATCCCATCCAGCCGAAGTTCAAGCGTGTAAAATCCTGACGCATTCGGGGCGCTTCCTCTGCCGGCCATTTGCGGGTCTCATCTTTGATGACTTCGGGAGGGAAGATATCAAAAGCGTTTCCTCCGCTCAACATGTGCCAGCTGAAATGCGATTTGGCAGCGCCTTCGGCAAATATCGGTTGCGGGTTCAATTGCTTGAAAACTCTGTATTGCGCCAGCGCTACATTAATCCCGAAAGGCGGATTCACGCCTTCCGAACCGTCAAGGTATATAAACTGAAATCCGGCATCGAAAATATCGGCTATTTTTCCGGCAATCTCATCCTGTAAACTTGTATTTTGGTCGATATAGACACTGGCCCCACCAAACTCGCTTACATCCAGTAGGCCTATGCTGTTTCCTTTGGGCTGGCTGTTGACAGTAGTTTTGTTAATTCCTCTCACACAGCCCGTAAATCGATAAGGCGGGGTGGTTGTATAACTTTTATATGAAATAAGCTCCGTACCGACTTTCAATACCCGACATCCCTCAGCGATGGTACATCCTGCGGGATTTTGCTCAACAAATACCACCGTATCGTTACGTCCTAAATCCTGCGAGAGATTGAAGTTTTTTAAAAGATTCAGCCTGTAATCAGGAACAGGCGTTACGTACATGCTTTTCCGGCCGATATGGGAATGGAGAAAGTGTACTCCCGGAATGATACCTGCCGCTTTGATTTTGTCCAACATTTTTTTCAGGTCTTCTTTGCCATTGGGGTAGTGTTTCCGGTCGATCTCATAATTTCCGATAAAGTCGTACGAAACATGTCCCTCAAAGGCTGGATAATAGATATTCATCAACCTGAACCCACCCATTTTGGCATATCTGATATGTTCATCTACATTACCGGGATTGATTTCATACGTCCAGTAGTAAGAAGCATTGATGAGGTCGTTCCGTCGGCTTTCTACTCCTCTGGGTAAATCAAAGTCTTCTTCGATTTGAGCAATATTGTCCAAAAGCTTGTCCGGTTGACTGACGATAAGCGCTGCCCCCGTACCTTCGAACCGGATATTTTTGAGGGCGGTTGCCGTCAAAACATGATAACCGTTACGCTTCTCGAAATCGATGTAAGCATAGGGATCCGTAGCCAATACATTGATCGCTGCTTTATCGTCCCAGCTGACATTGAGCCATTCCCCGAAATTTGCCCTGCTGCGGACAGGTAGTTGTAAAAGGCGCAATTCGGTGGCCGGCGGCGGAGTAATCAACAGATAATCGGGATAATCATCCGGCTCCACGATAAAACTGTCGAGGCAAAAACTTATATAAGCCGGTGTTTCCTTCACCCGGATAACCGCATCCCAGGGAACTAATTCAAAGCCGACAATCAATTGATTTCCTTTCCGGTAAATTGTGTCGGCCTGAAATGTGGTTTTTTTATTGGGATGGGCCAGTTTCAATTCGTTGTGATATGGGCGTTCTTGTGTCACCGAGAAAATCGCCATATTTTCTCCCTGCATCAGGCACTCTTCCCCGGTAGATTTTAATATCAGGCTTTTGGCAATTGCGTTATTTCCAATGATCAGTTTGAATTGCTCATTTTCAAGAATGACGTCATCATTCCTGACATTTTGAATGTTTTTATCTGAACATGCTGTAAAAACAACACTCATCAATATGTTTATGCTTAATAAAATTACTGGATTTTTCATCTGGTTATAATTTAATTTTTTTAAAGTCAGTTGGAATTTTTATTTCATTGATTCCATGTGAATTATTTATTCTACTTACCGGGTCACGCCAGCATGTTCAGCGATCCATTTTCTTGAATACTCAACTGCATCCAGACCGAGGTCGACAAGTGGCGTACAATGGAAGATCATTCCCTCGATTTCGTGTTGCCTGAATTTTTCCAGGGCAAAGTCCAATTGCAGCTTCATCAGTTCCACCGGAATCGGTTTTGAATTGCCGAAATCCCACATGTAGATACCTAACCACGTGGGTTTGTCGGGTACAATGTTTCTGTATGTATTGAAATTCTCTTCCAGCTTCACAAGGTCGGTTGCGTGCCAGGTCCAGAATAAAACTTCGTCAACATAATCAATATGCTTTTTGATGTCTAATTCAAGTTCGAATGAGTAGAGAACAAGCGGCAAGCTGAGTTTTCTTGGCAGATGATCCATCTCGTTTCGCAACTCCCGGAGTTGACTGATGGGTCGAATTAATTTATCCTGAAAAAAGTCGTCAAGGCACAAACTGACAAGATTCGGCATTTTGTCAACCAGTTCAAATGCCCATTGCTTCTTTATCTCGAAAGTTTCTTCAGGGGGACCGGCTTCAAGGATGCTCCATGACACCCGTTTTGTATTGCTAAACTGTTTGATAAATTCATCAAACGGATACTCAGGCTTTCCCAGATAACGAACCACGTGAATATTTGGAATACCCATATAGTCGATGGCGGCAGCCTGCCCGATTTTACTCCCCGCCGGGACGTTGTGGAGACCCGAGATCGTGCTGCCTTCATGACCCCACATCCAGAGACGGTCGCGAAGATCCGGTTCATACTGAAGCAAGCCGGTTTCGGTTTGAACAGTGTTAATAGAATTCAGGCTCCATGCTAACCTGGGTAAGATGGTACTGCCTAATATTGTGTTTTTAATAAATGTTCTTCGTTTCATATCAAAATTATATTGTTAGATTTATTATTTGTTTGATTGCAGCGGTTTATCATCATTTGTGCGTAACGTGATCCGGACAGTTGCCGGTTCTCCCTGTTCGTTGGCGCCTGAAAACAAGAGGGTGTTATCGCCACTGGAAAGTGTGAACGATGATGTGTCAGGCTGCATTTCACTGATTTCGTTACCTACGGAATCGTACACGACCGCACGCTCACCGGGTGTATATTCCATAAAATGCCCGGTTTTAATTTTCCCGCGGAAAGTGATCTTCTGTCCGGCCATTTGAAGCACAGGATCGACGAGATACGACTCTGTCAGCGGCAGGGCATGAACTGTGCGAAAACGCAGATTCGTTGTATCCCCGGTTATATGCAAGCTGGCTTTTGAGATACTGTTGTAATGAACCGTTTCCCGGAATTCTTCCATCGGGTAGTTATTTACATTTTCGCTATACCTTCCATTATCGGCTTCTGCCAATGTAAAATAGCGCCATCCCGTAAAGTTCAGATCTACAAAATGGTCGGTAAAGCCGGACACTAAATGTGGCGGACTTTCCAGCCGGATGTTGATACGCTGCCCTCCTCCGTCGCCGTACACCCAAATTCCTATTCCCAAATGATTTGAAAGATCAATCGGAGAATCAAATTCACGTGTAGTCAATGGTTTGACCGGCTGCGTTTCATCAAAGTGCAATAAGTCGATACTATTAGGCGATTCATACGCCACCGGCTGATGACGGTGTTCAATACGGATCATTGGTGTCTGATCCGGATAGGGATTGCGATACGAAAACCTGCGTACATCATTTGCACGCAATAAAACATGCGCATAATCCGCTTCTGTTATGTGCCAGTTATTTCCGGATTTCCGGAGTAGGAAATCCGCGTCGGGATCACGGAGCCGTTGCAGTATATCGGCTTTAAAATATCCAATTTGCCGGAGGGAGTCGTAGCTTTTCAGTATTTCTCCGTTGTGATATACGAATGGCTGTGTATCCTCTATTCTGGCGTCAAGATAGGAAAGGCCGTAATTGTATGCCAAAATTTTAGCACCTAAATATTCTACATCTTCCCGGAAAAAGGGATGATACTGGAAATTATCTACATTGTCTTTACGCGACGGACAAAGCTCCATCCATCCCATTTGTCCCGGAAGATAGAGCCGGTCTGCAGAGAGCCTGTTCGACTCAATGTGTCTGTTGATAAACTTTCTGTATCCGCGATGTGGCGCATCCCATGCGCCCATCCGTGAGCGCCCGTACCAGAGGTTTGTGGAAAAGGCGCTGTATTCGAGTAAAGGCGGTGTTTTCGTATATTTCAGTATTTCATTTACGAAAAGTGCTTCATAATACCATGTGAGTTCATTATCATCCGATGAGAGGTAATAAATTCCTTCGAGGCCATCGAGGTATATCATGCTTAAGCCACCTTCATTATAGGCGCGGGCTGTTTCGCGGGCTATTTCAAAAAACAGTTCGCTGCCTTTTTTAGGCACCAGTTTGCCGAAGATTTGTGTCAATTGTTCTACGGGAGTTCCTTTTTTGTGTCCGGATACTTTTGTGCCAAAAGCGCCCCGTTTGCAGGATGTAAAACCGTAGGGGGCCGAACGGGACGGATGACCGAAAACAATCAATTCGTCGTCTATACGGATGATTTTGCTGTTACGAATAAGGAATCCGGTTATCTCTGATACATCTTCGGTCGATTCATCCACCGGAACGGTCTGTTCTTCCGCACCCAAATCGTCGGCCAATGTAAATGTACGTGTAATGTCCAGATCCTTACTGGGAATGGGGGATACGTATTTTGATTCATGATGCAATAACGCGGAATAGGTATGAAGTCCGGTAAGGATGCCATGTCTGCCAAACGCTTCGCTCATTTTCCGGAAATCTGACACGCCATTCGGATAGGCGCTTTCATTAAAATGAAAATCACCTTGCCGGAACGGCTTCCCCTGATGGAAATCTACCTGATTGATTCCGAAGCGTGAGAGATGTGCGACCCATTCATCCACCTGCTGTTCGGTGATCGGTTCGGAGGAAATGATATAGGAGCCGTAATTTTTCGGATGATCCATTGCGTATGGACCACCCGCGCGGTTGACCGGCATTTCTCCGGGCTCGTAAGTGTCTGCCACATGCTTCATGGTTTCGCGCAGTTGCGCTTCAGGCATACCTAACAGGAATATGCCTGCACCTTCGTAACCCAACTCTTTGAAACATTGGCCACCGGGCAGATTGGACTTACCCGGAAAATCAAGTGTTCCGGTATTCAGTTTCCGGCTCATGGCGCAAGCTACAAAATAGTCCTTCTGATAGTCGATTGTCAGTGGAACGCGTGCAAACTGAAGCGAATAAAAATCACCGGTAATTTCAAGCACATCAAATATCAGATACGATTTTTCCGGCGTTACCTGTAATTTCACTATCACCGGCGTGCCCGGAAATGAAAATGTCAACATATTGCCATTTCGGATCATCTTATCAGATGTCACACCCGCATCATTTTTGTGAAGCCGGAGTACACAAAAACGCCTGTCGTTGTTATCTGCATAATTGACGTTGTCGCGTGAATCGACAAATTGTTCTATTTGCCCGTTGCCAGAAAGCGTTAGCTGAAAATATGCTGTCGCATACCGGACCGGATTTGCCGCAGATACTATTTCTCCGAAACAGATCATTATAAAAAAAACAATCAAATGAAACTTCTTGAAATACATGATTTTAATTTAGAATTATATTATACAATTCATATCCGGATTGCATGCAGGGTCTTGTTGGGACAAAGTACAACTTTGTCCCAACGCCCTGTGTAAAACCAGCTTTCACAAAATATGATTAGTTATTGATATCCGGGGTTTTCAATGAGGTTCGGATTGGCGGCTGTCCGTGACAGATTGATCGGAAAATAATAATTATGAGCCGGGAAGTGTATTCCGGGTTCACCATCTATTTTCTCAACAACTACGAGTCGATACTTAGGTGTTGTCGTAGGAGTTGAAGGATCGTCATCATAGTTATTTTTGACCGATTCGTAATCCAGAATATACTTTAAGCCTGAATAATGTCTGGTTAAAACATCTTCGGCAATTCTCCATCTGCGCAAATCCCAGTAACGATGTCCCTCAAAAGCGAGCTCAACCTCTCTTTCATGACGTATTTGCTCGCGGGTGATACTATTTAATTCGAAAATGCCTGCCCGCTTTCTTATTTCATTCACAGCCCGAAAAGCCTCTCCTGTTTCTCCAAGTTCGAAGGCAGCTTCGGCAAAATTCAACAAGATCTCGCCATACCTGAAAACGGGATAGTCCTGACCATCCTGTCCCTGATCTGCCGACGCAGGACGGCTCTCATCGATTAACTTCATCACTCCGAATCCTGTGTTCTGATAGTTCTGATATCCCCGCGCCCGGACTTTTCCATCTTTACTGCTACCGTTTGGGTCATCGATAATTTTTCCATCCTCGAGTAATCCGAAGTGAAATTCCACTTTACCGGTCGGACTAATTTTCCATGGCGTATCCTGCATCCATACGCTCGCATAAAAGCGAGGGTCTTTTTCTCCGAAAATATCATCCAGATACCACTCTCCCTGTTGTATCGCCTGACGGTCTAACTTTCCGCTACGCCCATCAACATATTCAAAAGCTTCCACTGTTTCAAGATATGGGGCAAGGCCGTTTCCAATACCCCATACGCCACCGGGTTGCGGAGACTGTAAAAAGTTCCAGCTCCATCCGTTTCCTCCATTGTAAAAATCCGTCCATTCATGCTGTTTTACAAATATCATTTCCGGATTCCTTTTTACGATGAATAAATCCTTGAAGTTTTGAACTTTGTCGGGATTCACATCATAAAGATAGTGCTTGCCGCCTTTGATAATTTCATTGGCGGCATCGTATGCTTTCCGGTAATAACTGTGAGCTTCACCGGAGGGAAAACCGAGCAATCCGTCTAACTGTACCGTTCCGAATTGCGCAATGCTTCCCGCATAAAGCGCCACTCTGCTTTTCATTGCTAATACGGCTTCTTTTGTGGGTCTTCCATAATCCACAGTTTCGCTCAATACTTCTGCAATATCATCCATTTCGGAAATAATGAAATCATAGATTGCCTTTTCGGAATCTCTTTTAGGATAAAGGATTTCATAAGGATCGTCTAACTTCGCTACTTTGGTAACCAACGGAACACCGCCGTACCGTCTCACCATGGCAAAATAATTGAACGCCCTTAAAAAACGGGCTTCTGCTATTCTTAATTTTGCGATAGCGGGGTCCATAGGCGAATTGGGAACACGTTCTATAAACTCATTCAGATTCCGGATGGTTTTATAGGGAAGCTCCCAATATTCCAGAGGCGGCGCTCCACCTATCTGTAGTCCGCTTATTTTATACGCCTCGGCACCCGACGGGCAAAACCCGGCTTTACCTTCTGCCAGGACAGAGGTTGCTAACTGTCCGCCCAATTTGTCGGACATATACATCGCCGTATTAAAATCAGGGGCGGCGCTAACAGCGGACAATCTCCACCAGCGGATGCACTCCATCGCATCCTGAACAAGAATGGGAGTAAACTCATATTGCTGCGCAATATAGGCTTCAATTAATACAGGATCATTCCAGACAACTGCATCGGAAATAATGTCCAACGGCTTCTTATCCAAAACATCCTGACAGGCAGTGAAAAAGACAGCTGCAACTATAATGTGAAAGATTTTTTTCATTGTTTTTAAGATGAAAGGTTGATGATTAAAATGAAAGATTCAAACCGACACTGTATGTCCGCTGTTGCGGATAATATCCATACATTTGCGGCTGTTCCGGATCAATGCCGTATTTGTTTAAATTGCTTAGTGTAAATAAATTGGTGCCTGCCAGATAGAGCCTCAATTGGGTAATACCCACTTTTGAAAGCCATTCGTCCGGCAATTCATATCCTATTGACAGGTTTTTCAGACGAATGTAAGAAGTCATTTTGTAAAAATAATCGGAAGTGTAAGCGGCTCCTCCTAATCGGGGTACTACTGCATTCGCATCATTATTTTTTTCAGTCCATCGTAATTTGTACAGTTTGTCCGTTTTGAAGGTACCCATATATATAGATGTCGTATAGCCAAATGCTCCTTGAAATAAGGCGTTAAGGTCAAAGTTCCTGTATTTCATCATCACATTGAATCCATACATCCAATGCGGGGTAGTACCGGAACCTATTTCCACCTGATCTCTCCAGTCCAGCCGGTCATCACCATTGGTATTCAAAAGCCTTACGTCTCCGGGACGAAGCGTGGCGTTTCCTCCCGGCAGATCGACGTATTCATATCCCAGGGAATTGATTTGGTCCTGACTGGTAAAAAGCTTATCGGATTTGTACCCAAAAAGGGCGTCCGTCCATTTACCTGTTAATTTATAAATTCTTCTCTGGTCCGGATCTTCGTATTCGGGCTCCTCAAAATGTTCCCATCTGGAGCGCGACCACGAAATATTTGCTGAAACATCCATCGTCAGTTCACCTACTTTTTGAACCGTACCTAACGACAGTTCAAAACCCCGGTCGCTGATTTCGTTCAGATTTTCCACCGGAAGAGTTGCTCCAAAAGAAGACGGTAACGACGTTAACCTCGATGCGGGTATTCCTGTACGATCCCGGTAAAACCCTTCGGCTGTTCCATATAATTTCCGTTGAGCGATCGAAAAATCAAAACCGGCATTGTAAATCGTCATCTTTTCCCAGCTCAACAGCGGATTCGCCAAACCGGTAGGATACAATAACTTTTGTGGGGTATCACCCAGAATATAACTGCTGTAGGGCTCAATCGCATATCCGGCGAGGTAGGCGAAATTAGCAACGGCATCGTTACCCGATTGCCCGTAACTTGCCCGTATTTTCAGGTTGTCGAGGAAAGACATTTTATTCATAAAACCTTCCTCCGACATGATCCATCCCACAGATACACTGGGAAAATATCCCCAGCGATAACCGGCATCAAATCTTGAGGAGGCATCTGCCCGTAATATGGTTTCGATCAAATACCGGTCCTTGTAACTGTAATTCAGACGACCTACATAACTCATACGTCCCATCTCGCTGGCTCCTCCACTGTTAGACTGCCCTATGCTGCTCCCGGCAGACAACTGCTCTATGGAAGGACTGATAAATTTATCCCTGCGAGCGCTAAAATTATTATTGAGGTAATTGATACTTTCGTACAGAACAAGTGCAGAAAGACGGTGCTTTTCATTGAATAGATTCTCATAGCTCAACGAATACTGCTGCGTGAACACAGTGCCCCGTGAAAACGACTCATCCAGTTCCGCCGCGGTTTTGTAAGGTGTTTGACGGGTGTATTCCTGCGTGTTCGGATTATAGGTGTAAAAATCGTATGGCCGCCAAAAACCTTTAAAAAGCGTTTCATCATCTCTGTAATTAATATATGCCTTTGCTTTCAGACCTTTTACAAACCTGCTGAAATCGTATTCCAAACTGATACCGCCCCGGATATTTCTGTTTTTTGTTTGATTATATCCGGTTAACTCAATGTTCGACATCGCATAAGCGCTGCCTATATC
Organism: Tannerella sp.; assembly: GCA_031285685.1. Classification (GTDB taxonomy): domain Bacteria; phylum Bacteroidota; class Bacteroidia; order Bacteroidales; family Tannerellaceae; genus Tannerella. Next base: position 6,056 of record JAITVS010000344.1, on the reverse strand, counting down.
CGATAATCCGCAGTATGATATTTTTGTGGGATCGGGCAAGGTGGTCGGATACCAGGGTTTTGAACCGTAAACGTCATTCCAGAAATAACCACCGGTGGACATTCCTCTTTTAGCGAAATAATGATCTTCGTAAACAAGGGAAAGGTCTATGCTCAAAGTCATATACTGTGTCACTTTCGCATCAATATTCGACTGAATATTGTAACGCTGGAAAGAGCCTCCGTTTCTTTTAATCATCGTTTCCTGGTCGGTGTACCCCAGAAGGCCGTAATACTTGATTTTATCGCTTCCTCCCCTGATAGATAAGTTATGGTTTTGCATGGGAGCAAACGGGCGAAATATAAAATCAAACCAGTCCGAATTAACGAACGCCGGATCATTACCTGCATAAAATTTCTCTATATCAGCTTCCGTCCATGGTGCAGTTTCTTCCGGTAGTCCTGCCTGCAGATGCTGTTCCCGATCCATTTCGGCCCATTGTCCCGAACTCGCAGGCTTTAACATACGGGTAACTCCCTGCATTGACAACGAACTATTCACGGTTATCGTCGGTTTTGAGTCTATTCCCCGTTTTGACGTTACCAGGATAACGCCATTACCGGCACGTGCTCCATAGATAGAGGCTGCGCCGTCTTTCAGAATGGATATGGACTCAATCTGGGAAGGATCCAGGTTTGTGAAACTTGATTCAACACCATCAACAATCACCAGTGCATTGCCAAATCCGCGGATACTCAGTTGAGCTGCATCAGAACCGGGTTGTCCGCCGACATTTTTTGCTATCAGACCCGGTAATTGACCGGCAAGTGCCTGACTTGCATTCGCAATGGGCGCTATGGTCAATTTTTCGGATTTAATATCGGATACCGAACCGGTCAGATATCCCTTTCTCTGTGTTCCATAGCCCACGACGACTACTTCTTCTAATGCTTTGAGATCTTCTTTCAGGACAATGGAATAGTAGCTTTGACTACTCACCTGGATTTCCCTGGTGATATATCCGATATAAGAGACCTGAAGGATGGCATTATTGGGAATTGTCAGGGAAAAATTCCCGTCTATATCCGTTGTTATTCCATTGGTAGTACCTTTTTCTACCACATTTGCTTCGATCACAGGTTCTCCATTCTCATCTGCTACAATACCGGTTATCTTTCGGGTAGCTTCCTGGGTGACATCTTTATTTTTTTTCGATAATACGATTTGTTTGTCCACGATTCGATATTCCAGATCCGTGTTCAGCGTTAATTGGTTTAATATATCAGAGATGCCGCCTTTGGATACACGTATGTCTAATGTACGGGAAGTATCCACAACCTTGTCTGTAAAAACAAACTTATAGGCGGTTTTCTTTTCGATCTCGTTGATCGCATTTTCCATTGTCACATTTTTGAGATGAAGTGACAGCGAAGCATTCTGAGAATGAACATTTTCTGCAGAAAGATGAATTACCAGAACAAACAGGAAAAATGTAGTTATTTTCATGGTCCGCGCATATTTTTTGAATACTTTTCTTTGAAAGTATTGCTTTTTCATATGATTTCTCATATTTTTGTAATGGATCTTAATGATACAATTAAATTCTTTATCCGGTAGGACGGATAGACTCTCAGGCAGGAATAGGTTGGCGCTTATTCCTGTTTTTTTTTGATTTAAAGTTTTTTCATGGGCATATTATTTAAAGTGTTTAACATGGTATGGCTCATTTTATCCAGACGTCTATTGTTTGTCTGGAATAGGTTGAATCTGAATTTTGATGTATTTCTTTTATAGACCACCGGATAGGGGCCGCTATTTTCAGAATATCTAATATCTGCGGTAATGTTTCGGATGAAAAAGTGGCCCGTATACGATAGTTGGTGGTTGTTTCCTTGTGCAAAACGATCTCCACATTGTGACGCCTGGATATCTTTTTGAGAGCTTCATCCAAAGGTGTATTTCTGAAAATCAACAGACCGTCCTTCCATGCGACTTTTTCCTCAATACTTGTCGTGTTTTTTTTCAGTTGTTCGGATCTTTTATCAATACTGACCATCTCATTCGGAGTCATAGCTATATTTGTTCCTTTATAGTGAATATCGACAAAGCCTTCCTGTAACGTCGCTTCGGTTACAGGATCTTCGGGATAGGCATTTACATTGAAAGAGGTTCCCCGTGCCGTAACGGTTACTCCGTCGTCTGTATGAACTTCAAAAGGATATTCCGGATTACTTTGCACTTTGAAAAAAGCTTCTCCGGTTAGCTCTACCGTTCGCTTATCTGATAGGAACGATGTTGGATAGCGGAGCGTACTTCCGCTATTCAACCATACTTCCGAAAGGTCGGGTAACTGCGTTTTAGTGATAGTACCGGGAAGCGCCGTTATCTCCGTGAAAGTAACGGATGCCGACAATTCATTGTTTTTATCTCCCTCCTGAAAGAGGATATAGGAAAGAATGGTTGTACTTATAAGAAGAGGTAATATCAGTATGGCAGCCGCACGATTCAGAAATTGTATGAGAGTTTGTTTGCGTGCTTCTTTTTCTATTTTTCTGCGTGTTTTTCTGTAGCCTTGCGCTTTGTCTATGTTTTTAATCTCCTGAATATCAGCATTGATTGTTTTTAGGATATGAATTTTATGTTGAATATTTGTATCTTTTTGTTCCATGGTATAAAGTGTCTTTTACATAATACACACAACAATTTGAAAAATACGACAGCTTTTATCGGAAAAAATGATATTTTTGCAAAAATAAAAGATTTGAGGTATCCATGAAAACGCGGAAAGACTGGTTCCGGGACGCTTCGTTGAATGATGAGGCTGCATTCCGGCAGATGTTCGAATATTACTATTCCGACTTATGTGTTTATGCCAAACGTTTTATTCCGGATCTTGACATTCGCGAAGATATTGTTCAGGATGTATTCTGTTCTATCTGGATCAACCGGAAAAATATAGACTTCAGCCTGCCTATGACGAATTACCTGATAACAAGTGTTAAACGTCATTGTCTTAATTATCTGAGGAAACAAAAATCTTATGACTCCGATCCGGATGTAATCATTGAGAATATTCCTGTCTATGCGGAGGATCATGAAGATTTGTTTATGTTGCATGAACTGGAAGATTTATTAGCCAAAACCCTGGCAAGCCTTCCGGAAGAATACCGAATTGCATTTGAAATGTCCAAACTTGAAGATAGATCGACTGCCGAAATTGCCGAAAAACTGGGTGTGTCGGTTCGTACGGTAGAGCGTTACCGGAATAAGGCCGTTGAAATCCTGCAGACACAACTGAAAGACTATCTTCCGTTGATTTATCTGTTTCTGCATATTAGATTCTGAATTCATCGTGCTAAAACCATCGGAGGTGATTCCGGATTATTTATTGATGTATGGAAAGGTTTGCTAAAGGTCTGAATTGATAATTCCTTTTCATTTTTATATGATATTATAATAAAAATGTCAGTAAAGGCAGGTATTCTTTTAATTTGACCCGGAGTATTCGAAGTGATTGTGTGATACGGTATTCTACTGTTTTGATTGAAATATTTTGATATTTGGCGATCTGTGCATTTGTCATTTCACCGAACCGGCTTAATTCGAATGTTTCCCTGTATTTTTCCGGCAATGATTGAACCGCCTTTTGTATATGGTGGTTGAGGTCGTTGATTAAATAAAAATCAGGTTCTTCAAACCGGTCTTTCAGCTTTTCATATAAAAAGGAATGAACCTGTTCGTGGTATAATTTTTTTTTGACGGCATTCAGGCAACGATGTTTTGTTGCTGTAAATAAATAGGATTTCAAAGATTCCTGAATAACTATACTTTCCCTTGATTCCCACAGATAAAGCATCAGATCCTGTACTAACTCTTCTGATTCTTCATCCCTTATGAACTGAGAGGCATATTCGCATAGCGGGGAATAATACTTTAGAAAAAGTTGTTTGTAAGCATCTTTATCTCCTGCCTGGAGTTGTGTAAATAACACATCGTCTTTCATCGCCTGCCGTATTGTTTTATGCAAACATAGCACAAAAATCCGGATTTTGATTGCATATCTATTTTGAAAAAAATATTTTATAACAAAGTGAATTTTTTTTTGATTTTGTTTAGGGTGACGGTGAAAAGGATTGTCGTATTTTTGTAAAGAAAACAATTATATGGATTATAAGGACGGGATCTCTTCTGAACAGAATGAAATAGAAAATGAACTGCTGATGAAATATATTAAAGGTATTTCATCGGATGAAGAAAATACACGTATGGCACTGTGGCTGAAAAAAAATCCGGACAATGAGCGGATTTTACTTCAGACGGCGTATATTTATAATGCCCAACATATGCAGAGCAGAATATTATCCCGTGATCCGGAGTCTGCATTTAAAAAAATACAAAAGCGTATCCGGAGGAAGCATCGTCATATTTATATACAACGGTCTTTAGCGATGGCAGGATGCCTTGTTTTGTTGATTTCCATAGGGATAAATGGTTCTTTTCTTTTTCAGAAAAAAGCTGAAACACAACAATATATTACGATGCAAACGAACGCGGGGATGCGTACGGACTTCACCTTGCCTGACGGAACAAAGGTTTACCTTAATTCGGCGACAAAGTTAACTTATCCGGTTTCATTTGCTGCAAAAGAGCGCAAAGTGAAACTGGAAGGCGAAGCGTATTTTAAGGTGAATCGTGAGACAGAGAGACCATTTATTGTTGATTTAAAGGACTATCCGTTGAGTGTGGAGGTTTTAGGGACCGAATTTAATATACAGGCATATGCGGCTGATCTGTTTGTAAAAACAACATTGGTAAGCGGTTCGATCCGGCTAGGTATTGAAACGGAACCGGGAACTGTAAAATGTTTAATTTTAAATCCTTCACAAAGAGCTGTTTATGGTATTGAAACAAGCATATTAGAGGTTGCCGACGTTCATACGATCTATGATACGGCATGGATACAAGGTCGGTTAATGTTTAAAGATACACCTGTTCCGGAAGTTCTTAACCGTCTTTCCCACTTTTATAATGTAGGTTTTCAGGTGCAGGATCCATTAATTAATAAATATACGTTTACGGGGACATTTGAAAACCGTCAGTTGTCACAAATATTGGATTATCTGAGTGTTGCTTCCAGAATTAAATATGAAATTATAAGACCGGCAGCAGATGACAGTGAAAGTCTGAAACGGACAAATGTGATTCTGACAAAAAAATAGCATGTTTAACCTTTAAATTTAATACCTATGAGAAAAGAAACAAAATAATCAAGACCTTTAAGAGAACAAAAAACATACGGAAGCATGTTACCAGCATTACCTCCGTATGAAAATATTCATTTTTTTAATCAAAAGACATAACAAAAGTATGGAAAAATTTTTGAAAATCATAAGAATTATGAGGTTAACCTGTATTCTTTTATTCCTGTCGGCCAGTATGATGTTTGCATCCGGATCGTATGCGCAGAATACATTTATCTCACTTCATATGTCCGGCAAAACAGTAGCGGAAGTTCTTGAGACCATTGAAAAAAAGACAGACTTTCATTTTTTCTATAATGGCAAACTTGTAAATACAAACCGGTTGGTTTCAGTTGATGTAAAGGATAAAGATGTATTTGTTGTTCTGGATCTGTTATTTAAAGGACAGAATGTTGCCTATAAGGTTGTTGACAAAGATGTTATACTGACAATTGCCGATGTAAACGATAGTAATCAAAATAAGATAGCAATGAGAATAAACTATCATTAGGTTATACCTTTGAATACGGATTTGAAAAACCTACAAAATTTCCGAAATTCGTAAGTCCGACCCGGTTTATGGAAATTGAAAACGAATTAAGATGGAATGATGCCGGTAACGGAGAAAACCGATATCCTACTTATGCAAAAGACCTGATAGATAATTATTATTCGCTTCATGCACAGGATCCGGATGCATATCCGATTACCGACTGGGTGGATCTGGTTCTGAAAGACAGAGCACCACGCCAGAATCACCTGCTTACTATTTCAGGAGGAAATAAGTTGGTAAAAACGAAAGCATCATTTGCATATGATAAAACAGAAGGATTATAT
>JAITVS010000329.1 GCA_031285685.1 Tannerella sp. | reverse complement strand
CCGGCGTAGCGATCGGTAGTGAGGTTACAGGGGGGTGTTTCAATGTCTGGGTGGAAAACTGCAGGATGGATAGTCCTGAACTGGACCGGATTATCCGTATAAAGTCCAGCTCCGAACGTGGCGGTGAGGTAAAGAATGTCTATGTCCGGAATATTGAAGTCGGAGAGTGCGGCGATGCTATTTTAGGGGTCGAAATGAATTACTGGCGTGTATACGATGGTGATTATCCGCCTTACTTTCATAATATTCACATGGAAAATATAACGAGCAAAAAAAGCAGGTATGTATTGAATATAGATGGCCTCAGAAAAGAAGCCCGCATGAAAGATGTATTTATAAAGAATTGTGTTTTTGACGGTGTTGCCGAACCGGAAATAAATAAAATAACTTCAGCGGAAAATATCCGGTTTGAAAACGTCAGGGTAAACGGAAAAGATTATAAGCAATAATAAAAATATAGAACTATGAATTTTAAAAAAACAGTAAAACGATTGGTTACGTTGACCTTGTCATTGTCGGCGGGAGTGGGAGTATTTGCTCAGGATCTTTCCAATAAGGTGTGGTATGATAAACCTGCCGTTTATTGGGAAGAAGCTGTTCCGCTGGGAAACGGAAGATTGGGTGCGATGGTGTACGGAAATCCGGCAAAAGAGGAAATTCAGCTGAATGAAGAAACGGTTTCGGCCGGATCTCCTTATAAGAACTATAATCCGGATGCTAAAGAGGCATTGCCTGCTATCCGTCGGCTTATTTTTGACGGAAAATTTCCGGAAGCGCAGGAGATGGCAGGAGAGAAAATACTTTCAAAAAACGGTTTCGGCATGCCTTATCAAACCATCGGAAGTCTACTTCTGGATTTTGAGGGACATGATTCTTATACGAATTTTCGTCGCGAACTGGATCTGGACAACGCAGTCGCTACGACGATTTATACGGTCGACGGCGTAGACTATAAACGGGAAATTTTCACTTCTTTTACGGACCAGCTGGTTATCATACGTCTTACTGCTTCCAGGCCGGGTAAGCTTTCGTTTGTAACTTCACTGACCTGTCCCCAGTCTGTTGACGTGAAGACTTCGGGGAAGAATAAACTGAGTATGGAAGGAACGACAAAAGGAGATGATTTTACACCGGGTGCGATTCGTTTCCGGGCCGATTTGAGGTTGGATATACAGGGAGGGAAAAGCGAGGCGGGCGATACGTCCCTTATCGTGACAAATGCTAACAGTGCGACGATTTATATTGCTATGGCGAGTAACTTTGTGAACTACAAAGATATTTCCGGAAACCCTGTCGCCCGTAATGAAGCATACATGAAGAATGCGGGAAAGAATTATAAGAAGGCGCTTCAGGAACATATCGCTGCTTACCGGAAGTTTTACGACCGGGTAACACTCGATCTGGGACGCACTCCGCAGGCTGATAAGCCGATGGATGTACGCATAAAAGAATTCGCCACTTCCAATGATCCTCATCTTGTTTCCCTTTATTTTCAATTCGGGCGTTATTTACTGATCGCCTGTTCGCAGCCGGGCGGTCAGCCAGCCAATCTGCAGGGTATCTGGAACGCCAAACTGAATCCGGCCTGGAAATGCCGTTATACGACAAATATTAATGCCGAAATGAATTACTGGCCGGCAGAAGTGACTAACCTCATGGAAATGCATGAGCCTTTCCTTCAAATGATTGAGGAGTTGTATGAAAACGGGCGGGAGGCAGCGTTTAATATGTATGGTTGCCGTGGCTGGGTATTGCATCACAATACCGACTTATGGCGTATGAACGGAGCGGTCGACAGGGCCTACTGCGGACCATGGCCAACGTGTAATGCCTGGTTGTGCCAGCATTTATGGGATCGTTATCTGTATTCGGGAGATAAGGAGTATCTGGCAAAAGTATATCCGATCATGAAGAGCGCATCGGAATTTTTTTTTGATTTCTTGGTTGAGGATCCCAATACGGGCTATATGGTGGTAACTCCTTCCAATTCTCCGGAAAATGCGCCCCGGCATTTGAAAGGTAAAGCAAATCTGTTTGCCGGTATAACAATGGATAATCAACTGGTATTCGATTTATTTACCAATACGGATGCCGCGGCAAAGATATTGAAAACCGACGAGCTGTTCTGTGATACGATCGGTTTATTGAAAAAGCGTTTGCCGCCCATGCAGGTCGGTCAGTACGGACAATTGCAGGAATGGTTTGAAGACTGGGATCATCCTGAAGATCACCATCGTCATATTTCCCATTTATGGGGATTTTTCCCCGGATATCAGATCTCTCCTTATTCGTCTCCTGTTCTTTTTGAAGCGGCACGCAATACGCTGATTCAGCGTGGCGATCCCTCCACAGGATGGTCTATGGGCTGGAAAGTATGCTTCTGGGCTCGTTGCTTAGACGGAAATCATGCGTTTAAACTAATTACTAACCAACTGAATCTTGTCTCTCCGGAACTGCAAAAAGGGCAGGATGGCGGTACCTATCCGAACCTGTTTGATGCCCATCCCCCCTTTCAGATCGACGGAAACTTCGGTTGTGCGGCAGGAATCGCAGAAATGCTGATGCAGAGTCACGATGACGCGGTACATCTGCTTCCGGCTTTACCGGATGTCTGGAAAGACGGAGAGATCAAAGGACTTCGCGCGCGCGGCGGATTCGATATTGTTTCGTTGAAGTGGAAAGACGGAAAGGTTGCATCCGTAATCATCAAATCCAACCTCGGAAATAACCTGCGCCTCCGTGTTCATAATAAATTAAAAATGAACGAAAACCCCTTGGCAAAAGCCGAAGGTACAAACTCAAACCCCCTGTTTGCAAAACAACAGATCATCCGTCCGTTAATCAGCGAGAAAGCCCCATTAAAAGGAGTAGAACTGAAAGAATTTAATCTATACGATATTCCGACGGAAGCAGGAACTACCTATGAATTTACAATGGGTAATTGATTTGTATGCAAGGATAAGTATTTTTCAAGCATAAGAAACGGAAAAAGGCCGATCTATCTTCATAATTAGACTTAATATAATGTTTTGGGTAGTTTTCGAAAAATATTTACCCCATAAACTACCCAAATTATAAAAAACTCTTACCTTTGTGAAGTTATGTCATATATACCTCCGTACAAAATAACATCGAGGATTATTGACCTTGTTTCCAGAATAAGCGAGGCAATCGGTAGCTTTTATGGGCAGGAAGATTTGCGTCTTCACCGGATAAACAGGATCAAGACCATTCAAGGCTCATTGGCTATTGAGGGCAACGCATTAAGTGCTGACCAAATTACTGCCATTTTAGATGGAAAGCCGGTCATTGCCCCTATAAATGAAGTTCAGGAAGTGAGAAACGCAATTAAAGCCTATCAATTGCTTGATGAATTAAATCCCAATAGTATTGATAATTTGCTAAAAGCACATTTCACTATGGAAGCTGGTTTAATTGACGATGCGGGTAGTTTTCGGTTAAAAGGAGTGGGAGTGGCATCGGGAGAAGATATTATTCATTACGCTCCTCCTGCAGAAAGAGTACCGCAGTTGATGAATGACTTATTCGGTTGGTTAAATGAAATTGAAGAACATCCATTGATAAAAAGCTCGGTTTTTCATTACGAATTTGAATTTATACATCCGTTTTCAGATGGTAATGGACGTATAGGTCGGCTTTGGCAAACGCTTATTCTAAGTAAGTGGCGATCTATCTTTAAAAATTTACCGATTGAAAATATTGTCTATAAATACCGGAAGGAATATTATAATGCAATTGCTGTCAGTGGAGGAAAGAATGGGTGTACACCATTCATTGAATTTATTTTAGGAGTTATTGATGAAACATTGTCAATGGAGAAGAATATTCCCCGAACAACCTGTGATAAAATACTGATGCAAATGCGTAACAACCCTAAAATTACCCGTAACGAATTGGCGGCTATATTGGGCTTAACATCTGATGGGGTTAAATATCATTTGCAAAAAATGACAAAAGACGGAATTATTGTTCATAAAGGTTCAACACGAAGTGGATATTGGGAGATTATAGATAATTTTTCTTAGTAATATTTTTTTAAGAGTGAGCAATTTCGGTTGAAATGAGAAAGTTACGAAAAGAATGTTTATCTTTGTGTGAAATATTTTTAAATTTAAGACTATAATGATGACAAAAAAACAAGTATTATTCGCCTTGCTGGGGTTTGGAATATTCTTTTCATGCCAGGATTCCGATGAAAATCTTGAGCCGCAAACAGTTGTAAATAAAGCCGTTTTTTCGGGCTATGTGCAAAAAGGTCCATTTGTAAATGGATCTTCTTTAACGATATTAGAGTTAAATGAAAATTTAGACCAGACAGGAAAAACTTATTTTACTACTATTTCGAATAATCAAGGTGGCTTCGAAAAGAAAAATATTGAATTGGTTTCTAACTATGTCGCTTTAAAAGCTGATGGTTATTATTTTAACGAAGTATCGGGAAATACATCAACAGGCCAGATAACCCTTTATGCATTGGTTGACGTGAAAGATATGAATTCAGCAAATGTAAATGTACTCACTCATTTAGAACATGCCCGCATTGAATATTTAGTACAGGAGAAGGCGTTTAGTTTTACTGAAGCCAAGCAACAGGCACAAAAGGAAGTAATGGCTATTTTCGGTATTCCGGAACCGACGGCTTTTGAATTGCTTGATCTGACAACCGATGCTACCTTGCTGGCTATATCCTGTATTCTTCAAAGTTCCTATTCGACGGGTGAAATGGCTGAATTGATGGCTGATATCATTACAGATATTCGTGCTGATGGTGTATTAGATAATACAGCCTTGAAATTAAAATTAGTGGATAATGCAATCTCAATTTCACTTTTGGATATTCGCAATAATATGACATCAAAATATGCCGAACTTGGTGTGAATAAAAATATTCCTGATTTTGAAAGTTGCGTGAAATCGTTTATTGTCAACAATACGGATCCGAATGCACGTATTACTTATCCGACAACGGGTTTATATGGTGTTAATATTTTGTCGGATGAAGTTACTTCTGTAACAAGATTGACTTTTGGGAAAGAGAATATATATCCGATTTACAGCATGAATGCTGATGTTCCCAGAGGCTTGAGCCTGAGAATCGTATTAAAAAACGGTCCTTATTCCGACTCTAATGGTTCCTGGTACCTCTTATCATATCCTGATCCGCTTAATTGGCAATTGAGTCAATATGATAGTGAACTTCAATTGCAGGAATTTGCTGTTAAAGGAAAGCCGGGCGATATGAAACTCGGATTCATGACAGAAAGATTTGGTGGCAATAATGATCCCCTGTATATTACGATTGAGTTTTATGAAAATGGTTCTGTAACGCCCACAAAAGTTAAGAAGTTATATTTGGAAGATCCGAAAAATTGAATAATAAGATGAAAATAGCAGTTATTTGAAAAATTCGAATAACTGCTATTTTGCAATAAAAACACGATAAATTTGGAATTGAATCCAAGAATTTCGATATATTTTTGGATTTGCCCTGTGATTTTCGATCAAAAATGGGATTTACTTCTTGTTCATATGCCTATTTTAACGGTGACCAACCATCGCAGCCTTTCATTACGTTTTCGATGGTATATTCCCGGGCTTCTTTTGTGGTTAAGATTTTGTTCCATCCGACGCGCTGTGTGGTTGCTGCTCCGGTTCCGGAGTTGTTATATTCCATATAACGGGCTGTCTTTTCGTTTTCTTCTTTGCCCCAGTTGTGCCATCCCTGCGGAATAATGCCTTCAGGGAGTTCGCAGTTCATGAATAAGGTCATGGCATACTGACGCCACGGACGACCCAGGTACATTTTCGTTACGTCTTCTGCCAGAACGATACGGCATTTATTGAATATATATCCGTAAGGCTGGTTCTGAGGAGTCGAAGCGGCGGTAATGTATGAGTCTCTCTTGCAGTAAATCGTGCAGTTCTCAAACCAGCAAACCGAAGGTCCGAATATGAAATCCGTAGTGCCTTCAATGTAACAATTTTCAAAATACTGGCGGCAGTTTTCCCGGCCTGTGAATATCGTATCCTGATTTCCGAGGAAACGACAATTACGGAATACGATCCGGTCTCCCTCAATATGTGCGGCAACAGCTTGTCCCAGAGGAGCAGCTGCGTTCTCGATTGTCAGGTTTTCGAAAGTGATGCCGTTGCCCTGAATGAGAAACGTATAGGAACGGGATGTTCCCATATCATTGATGTTGGCATGATCATCCCATGTGATGATGGTATTGTCCTTGTCTTCGCCGATAAAAGTCACATCATTTACCCATGTCGGGAGGATAAGTTTTTCCTTATACATTCCGTTTTTAATAAAAACAACGGTGTATTCCGGACGAAAAGCGCGGATTGAATAGATCGCGTCCTGTACGTTCCGGAAATCTCCCGTGCCGTCACGTGCAACAACAATCGTATCTTTGTTGATAATCTGATTCTGGGCATTAACCGGCGTGGAATAAAGAGCAAACACCGCACAAAGGCATAAAGAATAAAATAGAGTTTTCATTTTGCATTTAATTTATGAGACAGGTATGGGATATAAATTGAAATAATACAATTTATAACCATTAACGAGACAAAATTAATGAAATAGATGATATTTACCAACCTGTGACTTGAATTTCTTCGAGGTAGTTTCCTTATATGGTACGGCATTATTTGAATTTCGGATCGATGAATTCCCATTCCCTTATTTCCGCCTGCCAGTGTTCTTTTTTGATAATATCTTCGAATTCGGTGATTAATTCCGGATGCTCGGCCGACAAATCCGTTGTTTCATTACGATCGACGGAAAGATCGAATACTTCCCATGTTCCCGGACCTTCTTTCATATTGCTTTTTACTCCTTTCATCTGTCCTTTGATAACGGCTACCTGCCCTGATTTTTCCGGAAATTCAAAGTACAAATAATCGTGTTTTTGTTGTTTTTCGGGTTTCCCTAAAAGGGTAGGTAAAAAAGAAATACCATCAGTTTTCCACGCCGGTTTTTGTCCGGTTAACTCGGTCAGTGTGGCAAAAAGATCGTATTGAGCAGAAATTAATCCGGTTTCTTTTCCTGCAGGAATTTTTCCCGGCCAACGGGCGATAAACGGAATACTGATTCCTCCTTCGTATAAATCTTGTTTGCGTCCGCGCAGACCGGCGGTGGAGTTGAAATATTCGCCATTGATTCCGCCGGCGTCGAATGTGACACCATTGTCGCTACTCACCATGAAAATAGTATTTTCATCTAAGCCGAGTTCCTTTAAAAGAGCCATAATCCGTCCTATCTGTTTATCGGTGTAAGTGATCATCGCAGCGTATGTGGAGTAGGGGTACATACAAGGGGCATACCCTTGATTTCCTAAGTATGGTTTTTCGTCGAATTGTCCGATATACTCCTTGACAGCCTCTTCTATACACTGCAAAGATATGTGAGGAGTGGTATAAGGCAAATACAGAAAAAAGGGTTTATCTTTGTTTTCCCGGATAAATTCCAGGGTTTTTTCTGCCATGCGGTCGATGGAGTAATCTTTTCCGATAAAGGCATCGAATGCTTCTTTGGAAGCGTCTGCCGGAAGTTTGTTACCATGAACGAAAAAGAATTCGTTGTTTAACGGAACCCATTGTCCGTTTTCCCAGAGGTGAGTAGGGTAGAAGTTATGCGATTGTTTCTGATCCATGTATCCGTAGAAATAATCGAAACCTTGCCAATTCGGATTTCCCGATGTATTAGGCATTCCCATTCCCCATTTGCCGATACCTCCGGTGGTGTATCCGGCTTGTTTCATTAGGTCGGCAATTGTCATGCACCCTTCGGGAAGAGCCATTTGTCCGCCTTCTTCTTCGTCGGCAAATCCCCCCATTTCATAATTCCCGCGAATAAAGCTGTGTCCGGAATGTTTCCCGGTCATCAGTCCGCAACGTGCCGGAGCGCTTACCGGAAATGTGGTATAATGCTGCGTGAATCGTATTCCTTCGTCTGCCAGCTTGTCTATGTTAGGTGTTTTTATTTTTGTTTGTCCGTAACAGCCTAATTCCCCATAACCCAAGTCGTCGAAATACAAGTAAATAACATTGGGTTTGGCATTTTTGCCTTTCGCTTTTTTTGCCTCAGCTGTATGCAATCCGGGAAATAGAAACCCTGTACTGCAAAGTGTTAAAGCCAAAGTCTTTCCTGATACTAAGTTTTTCATATGTGCAAAAATATATATTTAAAATTAAAGTAATATGGAATTGCTTCCACTTCACAATAGTACTGTGGGAGATTATCCCAACAGGAATATTATTCTTATCAACAAAGATAGTTTGTTTCTCAATTCTTGTTGTTATTGTATTTGTTAAACATGCTGACAGCAGTATCTACCGGATCTTTTTCCGATGGTACTATTTTCTTTGAAATATTCTGATACCACCATGTCTCAGTGATAGCAAACAGCTTCGGTTGCGGAAGATCCGGATTATCCCAGGCCTGGTTCAGGTAGTTGAAATACATTTCCCAACGTTTGTAGTAATAAGTTCCGAGCAAACCGCCCCATTCGCGATGGGCGTAATCGTCGAGAGTGCTTTCTTCTAAATTCCAGGAAGTAATAATTAACCGGTTGTAAAATTCGTACTGATCTTGTATCCCTGGTTTGTCTGAGCTATTGTAGGCGCCATCAAGCCATTGTTTCAGGCAAAACGATGGGTGACTGAGTAATAGTTCATCCTGGTCGGCAATCAGTTGTAAATAACGTTTACATTCGGTGGTGAAAGTCGCACGATCTCGCTTATTCCATGCATCTACGAGATCTTTGTAGGTCTCCCGCCCAAGATCCGAAATGTATTGCCGTACCATATCTACGGCGTCATAACGATAATTCGTATTATCTTTCAGTTGGTCTGCATCTTGCAGAAAAATTTTGCAGGCAGCAGCAAATTCATCCGGATTATAGAATATCTTGCTTTGTGACCAGGATGATACGGTCTTAACTTTTAACGACGGTTTTGCACAGAAAACAGGCTCGGAAGGTCTCCGGTGTGTGTCGTAAGTCCCATAGGCTGTTTTGTAGAAACCTTCCCAAGCAGTTTGTAGGGATGTTAATGTACTTCCATATCGGTATTGGGAATAGTTTTTAATCCATGTGTTCATGTCGGGAATTTGTTTGTTCCAGACCATATCGCTCCATAAATCCATAACAACCGGATTGGTTTCTATCCCTTCGGGAGTAAAACCGATTCCTTTCAGTGATTTGCCGGCCTGGGGATCGTGTTGCGCTTCGATAGGTTGTGTCGCTATGGCATCCAATCGTCCGTGTAGGCCGATGTTTCCTCCCCAGTTGGAAATGTTGGACCATACCCAGGGTAAATTTTGGTATCCTCTATCGTCTTTCCAACGGTGCCAGAATTCGGCGCAAAGCTCAATAATTATCGAATGTTCGGGCGATAAGCCGTTCATAAGTTCGGGAGTCGGGTTTTGCCCCCAACTTTGTACAACCCAGACGGCTTTAGGATTATAGTTTGTCAGACATTTTTCCACAGAACGGGCGCATTCGCTTACGTTTAATCCTCCGGTCAATCCGCCTTCGTGAAATAAATCTCCGGCGTAATGGGTTGTTTTACCGAAAAGTTTTTCATATTCTTCATACCAAATTGCTGCTAATCTGGGGAATTCCGGATCTAAAGGAGATAGTATTTCAGGACGAATAAAATCGTTCCATTTTCCTTGTGGGACAATTTGAGTTGTTGGAAATTTAGTTTTGAACGATGTGGGAACCATTCCGAAAAAGGCTTGAAAAACAGGAGTCATACCATATTCCCTCATCCGTTCTACGATTTTCTCTTGCAGTTCTATCTGACGCTCGAACCATTCATCAGGCATCGGACCTCCTAAATTTTCCATGTTTCCCATTAATAACCAGGGCATGTAGGCCGGGCCGGGAAGAAACTCTTTGATTTCTTTATCCGTGTAGCCTATCCGTAACAGGAATTGACGCCAAACAGCTTCTACTCCTACCATAGCCAATGGATGGGTTACACCGTTTAAAGCCATCAGGTCGATCTCTTTCTCCCAACGTTCCCAATCCCAATAGGTTGTAGTATATCCGAATGTACAATAATTCAAATAAGTAACAACTTCATAAGGGCTGTCTTTCCGGATAGTTTTCTCAGGTAAAGGCAATTTGGGGGCTAATTGGGGTTTGAAATCAGTCCAACTGACAGACGTCTTTACCGTGTTTTTTAGATAATAATGCGAATCAGTATTTAAAAAATTAGATAAATGAATGCGATGGCGATTTTTCCCATCGTATGTACCAGAAGCCCAGGTGTAGACCTGACCTTCATCGCTCTTTGAATATTTGT
>JAITVS010000166.1 GCA_031285685.1 Tannerella sp. | reverse complement strand
GGAATGTAATTATCGATGCGGATGGACGTATTGTGATGCTTACACGTCTGTTCAACGAAGAAGAATTTGCCGGAATGTGTCAGAAGATAGGCGAATTGCTGGCCAATTAACGTCTCATTTGATTTGAATGGCATTTTTCCGGCTCTTTGTTTCAAAGCAAAATAAATATAAAAAATAATTTTAGATATAAATATAACGATATGAAAAATGTATTTACAGGAATCGATCATCCTGCTATTGCAGCAACTGATGTTGAGTCTTTGACGAAGTGGTATTGTGATGTACTTGGTTATAAGGTGTTTGCGAAAACGGATAAACCGGTTTATATTATTGAGGCGCCGGATGGCACTTATATTGAAATGATGCCGAAGGATGAAACATCACGTCCCGAACGTACGATAAATACTCCGGGATGGTCTCATCTGGCTTTGCGTGTAAATGATATGGATGCAGCGATGGCTGCGTTGGATGAGCAGGGTATAAAATGGGCCGGGCCTGAGTTTGAGGCTGCAGGTGGCGGACGTATCCGGAATTTTGCCGATCCTGAAGGAAATGTTCTTCAGATTGTTCAGAGATAAGGACCGCTCTTTTTGTAGCTTAGAAGAATAAGATGGCGCATAATGGTTGTTATGCGCTTAAAGTATTAATAGAAATTAAGATTCAAAAATGCCGTTAAATTTACAAAAAAATCTTCCCGCGATAGAATTGCTGAAAAAAGAGCATATTTTTGTTATGGACTCGCTCCGGGCTTCGGAACAGGACATCCGTCCGTTGCGTGTTGTGGTGCTTAACCTTATGCCGCTTAAAATAACCACAGAGACGGATCTCATACGTTTGCTGAGTAATTCGCCGTTACAGGTTGAACTTGATTTTATGAAGATAAAGGGGCATCAACCTAAAAATACTCCGGTAGAACATATGCAGGAGTTTTATAAAGATTTTGATGCGATCTGCAATGATTATTATGACGGCCTGATTGTTACCGGTGCGCCGGTGGAACAGATGGCATTTGAGGATGTGACTTACTGGGAAGAACTGAAGACTATTTTAAATTGGAGTCGTACGCATGTAACTTCCACCTTGTATATATGTTGGGCTGCACAGGCCGGACTATATCATTTTTATGGTATTCCCAAATATGATCTCAAAGAAAAGAAATTCGGAATATTCAAGCATACCCTGAATGATCCGTATCTTCCTATCTTTCGCGGTTTTGATGATGAGTTTTACGTTCCTCACAGCAGACATACCGAGATCCGGCGTGAAGATATTCTCAAAGTTCCGGAAGTAAAATTGCTTTCCGAGAGCCGCGACGCGGGAGTATACATGGCCATGGCGCGTGGCGGACGTGAATTCTTTATCACGGGACATTCCGAATATTCGCCAAATACACTCCACGATGAATATACACGTGATTTACAGAAAGGCCTGCCTATAAACGTGCCGGAAAATTATTATACGGACAATGACCCGTCGAAACCGCCTTTGGTGCGGTGGCGAGGACATGCCAATCTGCTTTTTACAAACTGGCTCAATTATTATGTATATCAGGAAACTCCATTCCGTATAGAGGATATCAGGAGTCTGGGTGATTTATGATAACAGCGCGTCCGATAGAACTGCTTGCTCCTGCAAAGGATCTGACTTGTGGAATGGAAGCAATTCTTCATGGTGCGGATGCTGTGTATATAGGTGCGCCGAAATTCGGTGCACGTGCTGCTGCCACTAACTCAATCGATGACATACATGCTCTTTGTGACTTTGCTCATTTGTATAATGCCCGTATTTATGTCGCATTGAATACAATCCTTAAAGACGAGGAACTGAAAGAAACAGAGATCCTTATCCGGAAGATCTATGATGCAGGAGCCGATGCTTTGATCGTACAGGACATGGGTATAACACAATTGGATATTCCTCCTATACCGCTTCATGCGAGTACGCAGATGGATAATTGTACTCCGGAAAAGGTCGGATTTCTTCATAAGGCAGGTTTTACCCAAATAGTTCTGGCGCGTGAGTTGACACTTGATGAGGTCCAAACCATTTCGGAACGTGTCCCTGATGTAACATTGGAGGCTTTTATCCATGGTGCCTTATGTGTGAGTTATAGCGGACGCTGTTATTTGAGCTATGCAGTTAGCGGACGTAGCGCTAATCGGGGCGAATGCGCCCAATGTTGCCGTCTTCCGTATTCGCTGGTCGATGCCGGCGGAACGGTTATTACGGAACGAAAGCATTTGCTTTCGCTTAAAGATATGAATCGCTCGGATGATCTGGAAGCCATGATGAGGGCCGGCATATCATCATTGAAGATCGAGGGGCGGCTCAAGGATGTTTCTTATGTGAAAAATATAGTTGCCTACTATCGTAAGAAGTTAGACGGAATATTTGCAAAAAATCCGGTATTTTATCGTTCTTCTGCCGGATATTCATCATATACTTTCGAACCGCAACCTGAAAAAAGTTTCAATCGCGGTTTTACCTCATACTTTCTGCATGGACGTGATATTGAGATTACTTCGTTCGATACGCCGAAATCCGTCGGAGAACCTGTTGGTTCTGTAAAGGAGATAAAAGGAAATTCCTTCACCGTAGCCGGGTTGAAGCCTATACACAACGGAGACGGATTAATTTTTTTTAATCAGCGTGG
>JAITVS010000195.1 GCA_031285685.1 Tannerella sp. | reverse complement strand
ATCACAGATATACATATAAATCTTAATTAGCATAAGTTCTTTTCTCTTGGGAATCATAGCATAGAAAAATGAGTGGAATTATTCTTCTAAGTTAATGATTCCTAGGGGATTGAACAAATATTAATGCATTTATTTTATTGATAATAAATATTTTAAACATCTTGCGATTCGTTAGGTTTTCAACTACTGATTCGCATTATTAATGAATAAATAAAATACTATTTATGGTCGGAATTTCAAACAATTTTCTTTTATTAAGGAAACAAATGTTGGCAATCGCATTTGTATTGCTGGCATCCGCAGGGTTGGTACAAGCTGGCTCTGCGACGAATCTGTCTGAAGGTACAGATATGTCTGTTATGTCTCCTCAGCAGGCTAAATTGACGGTGAAAGGAGTAGTCTCTGATGAGCTGGGGACAATTGCGGGAGCCACGGTTGTGGAAAAAGGAACTACCAACGGCACAGTCACGGATATGGATGGTGGGTTTTCTCTGAATGTTGCTTCTGATGCAATTCTGGTAGTTTCTTTTCTGGGGTATCAGGAACAGGAGATTCCCCTGAATGGCAGGACTTCTGTTGAAGTGCTTTTACTGGAAGATCTTCAGGCTTTAGAGGAAGTCGTGGTTGTAGGATATGGTGTTCAAAAGAAGGTTAATCTGACCGGTGCCGTCAGTTCGATCGGTTCGGAAAAAATTACCAGTCGTCCTGCTATGAATTTATCGTCCTCATTAGCCGGTTTGGCGCCAGGTGTACGTGTTACGCAAGGTCGCGGAAATCCGGGAGATGAAAATGTCTCGATAAACATTCGCGGATTAGCTTCTATTAATGCCAGCTCTCCGATGATTCTGGTGGATGGGGTGGTCGCTGATATGTCAGTTGTGAATCCGGATGATGTGGAAAGTATCAGTATCCTTAAAGATGCGGCTTCCGCAGCAATTTATGGTTCACGGGCTGCTAACGGGGTTGTATTGGTTACGACCAAGAAAGGTAAAACAGGAAAACCTACAGTTAATTTCTCAGCTATGTTTGCTCAGGAAAAAGCAGTCACATCAATGAAGTTCCTGTCAAGTACCGCCGATTGGATGACGGCGCATAATACTGCTGCAAACAATAACACGCCGGGAGGAACTTTGCCTTATGAGCAGACTACCATCGATGAGTGGAGAGCTGCAGATGCGAACCCGAATGGCTTGTATGTCAACCCGTATAATGGAAATACGATACCAAACTGGTTGGCATATCCGAATACCGACTGGGCACAGGAAATGTTTCAGCCTTCATTTTATCACCGATACAGTTTTTCCGTATCAGGTGGAAACGATCAGTCAAAGTATCTTTTATCCGCAAGTTACCAGGATAATCCGGGAGCTTTGGAAAATACGGGAATGCAACGTTTTAATATACGTGCCAATGTGGAAACGAAGATTAATAACTTTATTACCATCGGTACGCAAACCTGGGCGACAAAGGAGTATAAGGAACCGGGTAGTACTTCCATGACTTATCTGCTGCAGGCTTTTCCCGGAATTTATCCTAAGTATAACGGCTATTACGGGACATCTGAGGATCCGAATATGACTGTAGCGAATAATGTTTTGCACAGTATCGCATCAAACGGAGGAGAGCGTGAGTACACCCGGATTAATACCACCTGGTTTGCTAATGTGGATATATGGAAAGGGCTAAGTTTTGAGACAAAATTCAATTACAGTGAATACCAACGTCAGGATGCGACTAATTCACAATATATGCCTCGTTATCGCTTTCGTGAGGGGACAGATATTCCGATTACCGATATCGGTACGCTTGACCAGGCGACAACATCCCGTTATTCTTATTATTCGTCAAACTATACAGCGGATCTGATCCTGCGGTATATGGCATCGTTCGGAGATCATGATATAAGCGCTTTTGTTGCATACGAGCAATATTATGCGAAAACCAGCGGATTCCGTCTTACTGCACAGGGTTTGCTTGACTGGAATGTTACGGATATCAACTCCGCGGCGGAGATGCTGAACTGGGGTACTGACACAGAAAAGTCCGATGCAGCCAAAACGGAGTTGGGAATGTTATCCTATTTTGGTCGCGTGAACTATGCTTACAAAGGGAAATATTTATTTGAGGTAAATCTGCGTTCGGACGGATCATCCAGGTTTGCTCCGGATAACAGATGGGGAACGTTCCCCTCGTTTTCTCTCGGATGGCGCGTATCTGAAGAAGGATTTTTTACTCCGGTCAAAGAAATTGTCAGTAACCTGAAATTAAAAGCTTCTTACGGAACTTTAGGAAATCAGGTGAGTGGTTATTATGACTGGCAGTCTCTTTATGAGAAGAAAAATAATGTATTTAATGAAAGTATCCAGAATGGAGTTGTTCAGAGCCAGTTGCCGAATTTCTCATTATCGTGGGAAAAAACATCAACGCTTAATGTTGGCTTTGAGTCCACCTTCCTCAAAAACCGGCTTGGTTTGGATTTTGATGTTTTTACCCGCCATACAACGGATATGTTGGTTAATCCGCCGCAATATCTCACAATCGGAAATGTTAAATCGCCTAAATCCAATCTGGCAGAAATGAAAAATTCAGGGATCGATATCGCTTTGAGTTGGCAGGACCGGATTGGTGATTTCAGTTATCGTATAGGTGTCAATGCCGGATACAATACCAATGAAGTTACAAAATATAAAGGCGCCCTTGTTTATGAAGCGGATGCAGCGACTTTGGATATCTGGGGTAATCCGACCTGGCGGTATACAAATCTGGCGGATGTGACTACTGTGGATGATGATGGTCACAGGCGTATTGCGGAAGGACATATGGTGAATGAATATTTTATACGTAAACCGTACAAAGGAAGTGCTACCTATATGAATGCCGATGGAACAGTCAATCCGAACGGGGGACCCAAAGATGGAATGATACGTACAAAGGCGGATCTGGATTGGGTACGGGCTATGATCGCTGAAGGTTATTCGTTTAATAATAAAACGATCGGGACCGGTGCCGCGAACATCTGGTACGGGGATATGATCTTTGCTGATGCAAATGGTGACGGTAAGTATGGTAATGATGACGACCGTGAATTCACCGGTAAATCACAAATGCCTAAATGGGTTTTCGGGTTAAATCTGTCAGCCGAATGGAAAGGCATTGATTTGGGTATGACGTGGTCGGGACGTATCGGCTCTTATCATTATATATATGAACGTGGAGCCAACGCAAATGTGTTAACAAATACGGGCGATGCATTTCCGGCAAAGACAAGTACAATGTTTTATTCGTATAATGCGGATGCGGCTAAAAATGATCCTAATTACGATCCGGCAACAGATCCGAATGCGAATTATACGGCAAAATATCCAAGATTATTGAATGCATCTTCTACGATGGTATCAAATACATATTACTTGTATAACACATCTTATTTGAGTTTGAAAAACCTGCAAATCGGATATACGTTGCCTAAGAGATGGTTGGCCCCTGCTAAACTCAGTAATGTGCGCGTGTTTATGACCGGAGAGAATTTATTGACGATTAAATCCAAGGATTTCCCGGCGGTGGATCCGGAACTTGGCGCCGGTGTTATCATATATCCTATCGCGAGATCAATTTCAGGAGGAATATCAGTTACTTTTTAAATGCATAGAATATGAAAAAAATAATATATTATACAACACTAATTGTGATGCTGGTTAATTTCTCAGCATGTAATGATTTATTGGATCAAATGCCTCACAATAAAATCTCGGGAAGTAGTATGTGGACTACGGAATCTCAGGCAGATCAGGGGGTTATCGGGGTCTACTATTCAATACAGAATCCGGTACAGGGAAATCAAATTGTAGGATCGGATGTTGGTATCGGTAATTATGGTTTTGACGTTTTCGGAATGACAGGACAGGGCTCTTATGCTGTTAGTAGTTTGTTTACGACAGGTGTAAATCCGAGTAATACGCGTTTCTCTTTTACATGGAAATGGTGTTACGATGGGGTGCACAGGGCGAATGCCGCTATTGCTTATATTCCGGACATTAGTATGGATGCCGCAAAAAAAACGCGGTTGATTGCCGAATGTAAAGTATTGAGGGCTTTTTTCTACACTCGCCTGAATGAATTATTCGGTAACGGAGGTTTGGGAGTTCCCCTCTATTTAGAGCCTCTTTCCCCGGATGAATTTACGCTTGGGCAGTCTTCGGAAGCAGAAGTCTGGGCTCAAGTCGTTAAAGATCTGACAGAGGCTATAAATGAACCGAATCTGAAAGATAATGATATAGAAGGGGAGGGCCGTACAAGCAGGGGATTTGCGTATGCCTTGAGAGGAAAGGCTTATCTGATAACAAAAGAATATGATAAAGCGGCTGCAGATTTTGCAAAGGTATCAGAATGCGGTTACGGCCTTTATCCGGATTATAAGGCATTGTTTAAAGAAAGTCAGGAGCGCTGTAAGGAGATGATTTTCAGTATACAATATATATCAGAGCCGAACTACGGCTCAAGAATACAAAAATTCTGCGGTCCCTTCCAGGCCGGATCGAAAGATAGCAGAGGATGCTGGACGGATGTACAGATTGCTCCCGGTTTAGTTGAATTGTATGAGGTGATAGAAGATGATAATACGGTTAAACCGTTTAGCTGGGAAGATTATTTTTCGGAATGGAGTTCTTTATCTGTCACTGATCGTAAAGTCTTTTTTATCCGTGATAAGGATATGGACGGTACGGAAATTCATTCTACCATTACCGCTGTTATTAATACACAGTTGAATACATTGTCTGAAGCCGCTAAGAGTTTGTATCTGGAGGAAGGTAATGAAGCCCGTTTAACGAAAGCGTATGAAAATCGTGATCCGCGAATGGATTATAGTATTATCGTTCCGTATTCTCATTTTGTGGGAGTGAATAGTAATTCGACCGCCGCCGTAGAATATGTTTACAGATGGCCTGTGGCAGGTAAGTATTACGGAGATCAGGCGAATGCGGATAATAATCTTCGGCCGGGCATGTTACCTACGATATCTCCTAATGCACAGGCAAGACTTCTTTATCTGTTCCGTAAATTTATCGGTGAGGGACTTGAGTATAGTTATCGTGAAGCAAATCCTGTTGACGAGCCGATTATGCGCTATGCCGACGTGTTGTTGATGTGGGCGGAAGCTTTGGTAGAAAAAGGGGATTTATCCGGTGCAATGGATAAAGTAAAGCAGGTCAGGGATCGTGTAGGAATTCCTACGATGGCTTCTTCGTTTTCGGATCAGACGACAGCTCGTAATTATGTGCGTGACGAACGTCGTCGTGAGCTGGTAGGAGAAGGGGTTAATTTCTTTGATGAAATGCGTTGGCGTACCCTTAAAGAAACCAAATTTGATACGCAATATCCGCGAATGGCATGGGGGGAACAAACCGGTGGTACAACCTATCAATGGATAGGAGATCAATGGTATACCTGGCCTGTTCCTAAAGGGGAAGTTGAAATGAATCCGAATTTAACGCCGACTCCCGGTTGGGTTTATTAAAAGGTCCCAAGTGGATTTAAGAATTATAAATAAAAAAATAAGAGTATATCGTGATGGCATACTCTTATTTTTTTAAATTATGAAAAAAAATTATTAATGAGGATATGGTCTATCTGTTTGTTTGGAATTCAAATGGACAGATTGAACAGAAGCAGCAGGCACCGGATATGATGGTCCGGGGAATATAACCGTTAAAATAAATAATGAAAAAGTCCGTTATCAAAAATAGTACTTTTGTTTATAAATGAACCGTTTAATAACAGAAAACATTATGAGTAAGTATTTTGTGTTGGCTATTTTCTGTTTTTTACTATGTTGTTGTACAGCAACGAAGGAAGAAAAGCCGGATTTTGTTTCTGAGAATGTAACGTTTGCGCACGAACAAATCGGTGGCGCTATAGATATAATAGAAAAAAGCGGTAAGATACTGAATCCCGTTACGTTAAAAGCTGACGGATCCGTGTATTACTGTAGTTATGCGGATTGGCGCAGCGGATTTTTTCCGGGTTCGGTATGGTATCTGTATGAATTATCAAAAGATCCTGCACTTCTTCCGTTTGCTATAAAATATACGGAGGCGATAAAAGAGGCTCAAAGCCTGACGTGGCATCATGATATCGGATTTATTATCAATTGCAGTTTTGGTAATGGTTTCAGGCTGACTGCCAATCCGGAATATAAAGATGTCGTGATACAGGCGGCTCATTCTTTATCCACACGTTTTCGTGAAGTACCGGGTATTATTCAATCCTGGAATGTGGATCGTGGCTGGCAGTCGGAAAGAGGATGGGAGTGCCCTGTGATTATTGATAATATGATGAATCTGGAGTTATTATTTGATGCGACAAGATTTTCGGGGGATTCTTCTTTTTATAGGATTGCTGTTTCTCATGCCGATCGTACATTACAGGAAGCTTTTCGCCCGGATGGCAGTTGCTATCATGTCATAGATTATAGTATCAGTGACGGTTCGGTAAGGCATCGTCATACGGCTCAGGGGTATGCGCACGAATCGGCATGGAGTCGCGGACAGGCGTGGGCTGTATACGGCTATACGATCTGCTATCGCGAAACGAAAGACCGGAGATATCTTGAGCAGGCATTAAAGACATTTCATTTTATGAAAAGTCATCCGAATATGCCTGCTGACAGGATTCCTTACTGGGATATGGATGCGCCGGATATACCGGATGAACCGCGCGATGCATCTTCGGCTTCATGCATGGCTTCCGCATTATATGAAATAAGCACAATGGACGTTCTGAATCCGGAATTTTATGCTGAATATGCGGATAGCATTATGAGTTCGCTTGCATCTCCCGCATATCGTGCTCCTTTTGGGACGAACGGTCATTTTTTATTGATGCATTCGGTCGGAAGTATACCACATCATTCGGAGGTTGATGTTCCTCTTAATTACGCAGACTATTATTTTTTAGAGGCGTTGAAGCGGAAAAGAGATCTGGGGTGGGAATGATCATCACTGATGATGTTTCTTCCGGTATTCTGCCGGAGAAATGCCGAATTGATTTTTAAAGCAACGACTGAAATAGCGGGGTGAACCGAAGCCGAGTATGTCGGATATTTCGGAAATATTTGAATCAGGATTGTTTCTGAGCATATCGGATGCCTTTTTCAGTTTTCTTTGCAGCACATAATCGTTGGGCGTCATTCCTGTCAGGGCTTCAAACTTGGAATACAAGGAACTGCGACTGACATTTAATTCGCCGGCAAGAGCATTTATATTGAAAACCGGGTTATCGAAATTGTTTTCGATAATCCGGTTTATTGTATCTAAGAATTTCTGATCAATGGGGTTATTGGATATGAATTGTATATCAAAATCCACATTGCGGCTGAATTTATTTTGGATGATTAACCGATTGCGTATAAGGTTGTTGCATCTGATTGTCAGCGTTTTTTCATTGAACGGTTTGGTGATATAATCGTCCGCTCCATGCTGCAGGCCGTAGATGCTCTGTTCGACGGACGATAGCGCGGTGAGCAGTATGACCGGAATATGACAAGTCTCGAAATCGTTTTTAACCGCTACACACAACTCTGTTCCCGACATTTCTGGCATCATAATATCACTTATGATGAGATCCGGCTTTTCCCGGCGGACCATATCTAAGCCATCTTTTCCATTATGAGCTAATAAAACACGGTATGCCGGACTCAATATATCTTCCAGGATCTGCAACAGTTCGTCGTTATCTTCTACCAGTAATACAGTATGCTTTTCTTCGTCGGCCTCTGTTTCGTCCGTCTGTTGGTTTGACACAGCATCTGTTTTGTTAACAGGGATATTTATAAACGCGGCGTTTCTACCTTCTTCCGGCATATCTTGTTTATTTTTTTGAATTGATTCAATGGGTGTTGTTTCCGGCTCAATCCCTCTTTTTTGCAAGATGTCTCCGTCTGTTTCGTCTTCGATAATCTCGCTCGGGCTAAAATGGCTGTTTCCTTTCCGCATGGAGGTAATAAATATACTGCCGTACGAAGGCTTGCTTTCAACCGAAATACTTCCGTGATGGAGGTCTAAAATCCCTTTTACTACAGATAGTCCGATGCCTGTGCTGGGTGAATTTTGCAGGTTATACCCGGAATTATCCGCCTGATAAAAGCGGTCGAAAATCTTCTGTATATCATTTTTGCTGATCCCAATACCGCTGTCGATAACCTTGATAATAATCGCATCATCATTTTCCTGAATAGATAATTCAATGGATCCGTTTGGTTTTGTATATTTAAAAGCGTTGGATATCAGGTTGTAAAATACCTTTTGTAATTGTTTGGGGTCGAACCAGCAACAAATATATTCCGTACCGGATGTTTCAAAGGTATAGGTAATGTTTCGTTCGGAAGATAGTTCATGGAATGAGATATAAATTTCTTTTAGAAATGGAATAATGTTCAATTCTCTGACTTTTAGTTTGATATGTCCTTGTTCCAATTTCCGGAAGTCAAGAAGTTCGCTGATCAGGTTTCGCAGATGAACCGCCTGTTTGTTTACTTTTAGTAGTTTATTGTAGACAAACGGGGAGATGGAACTGCTGTTTAGTAGCCTTTCTATCTGTACAATAATCAAGGTCAACGGCGTATGGAATTCATGCGAAATATTGGAAAAGAACTGTAGTTTAGCGTGATTCAACTGTGCAATCTGTTCTTTTTCCTTGCGTTCGGTATCAAGCGAAGTTCTGAGCCGTTGCCTGACTCTTTTGAATCTCAGGAAAGTCAGGAGGATAAGGTATGCGATTATGAAGTAGACTGTATAGGCGATCGGGTTTGCATACCAGGCATATCGTACGCTGATATCCATAACGATCATTTTAGAGATAGTTTTGTATTCCGGTATTTTTTCCCGTACCAACAGTTTGTATTTTCCGGGTTCCAGGTTTGTATATATGATATGATTGCCTGAAATCCATTTTTCATCAAAGCCTTCGAGTTTATATTCGAATTGATTTTTTGTATACACGTTGATGTAATTGTTGGATGTGAATGCGATGTTCAGGTTATTCTGCTTGTGAGTTAATGTAATTTTCCGGGTATAAGGAAGCGTCTGTTCCAGGATTTTTGTTTTGTCATTGGGGAGGATTTTTTCGTCGTTGACTGATAGTGATGAGAAATAAAGATTATAATCTTTGTTGATGCTGAACACTTCTTGATCGAAAAAAGAGGTCATTCCTCCGATTCCTCCGGCAAAAACCTCTCCGTTGCTGCATACAAGAAGTCCGCAACCATAATTTATACCGGAGAATAAAAGGGCGTTCAGGTCGATTATTCTCAGTGTATTCCGGTCTAAGTTCAGGAATGACAGCCCTTTGTCGCCCGATACGATCAGTTCATTCTGTTCGGATTCGGCAATTTCGTAGCAGTAGTTGCTTTGAAGCTGGTTTCTCTCGGCCGTATAACTGATAAAGTGACTTGAATCTTTGTCATACTGGTATATTCCGGAACCGGATGTGCCAAAAAATAATCGACCTTTACTGTCTTCGAAAATACAGGATACTCCGAAGTTGCCGAAGCCGGTTTCTTTTTTATTTAAGACGAGCGATTCGCTATCATTATTCATATTTATCCGGGTTATATCGGCCGAATTGGCCAGCCATAAATAATCATCCGAATCAATAAAAAATAATGCGCCGTATACCCGGTTACTCTCACTGAAGAGCGGAGATAACTCTTCGGTATAAAGGTTTAGCCTGAATAATCCGTTGCGACTTTGTATAATCAGCCAGTCTTCTTTATATAACTTCGTGTTAATGATAACATCTCCTATCTGTTTGTGATAGTTAGGTTTTTCATCTCTGAAATTATGAAAAAAACCTTTGGAGATATCGTATATAGAAAGGCCTCCGGTGTGAGTACCGATGTAAAGTTTGTTATATTTTTCACTGTATGTAATACTTTTCAGGTTGTTGTGCGATATGGAATGCTTGTTTTGGTCGGCGGTATAGTGACGGAATGTTTTTGTTTTCCGGTCGAAAAAATTCAAACCTCCTCCTTCTGTACAGATCCACAAGTTCCCATCTTTATCTTCCGCCATCTTTCCCACAAAAAAATAACTCAGGCAGTCATCGCGTCTGATATCTGCTGAATAATAAGAAAAACAATCGGTTTCCGGATTGAAATAATGTACCCCTCCGTAATAGGTTCCTACCCATATGGAGCCTTGTTTGTCTTTGTAGGTAGAAAATACGGAAGAATGGTTCAACGCTCCGGGTATATCATCTTTCCGGTATGTTATGTACTTGTCGGTTGCTGCATTATATTTGCAGAGTCCGTTAAATGTTCCGATCCATATATTACCGTAGTTATCCTCCGTGAAAGAACGTATCTGGTTGTGTGGAATCGAGTTCGGATTATCGGGTTCATGCCTGATTATGGTCAGAATGCTGTCTCGGCTATATTTGTACATTCCTTCATCTCTGGTTGCAATCCATAAGTTTGATTGTGAATCTTCTGTTATTTCGTAGATAAATACATTATTGATGAAGTGTTGTAGCTTGTTATTGTCCGCATACAAGAATAGTCCGTACTGGTTGCCTGCCCATAACCGGTTCTTAGAGTCAAAGAATATTTTTTGAATATTATTTCCCGGAATATTTGTTTTCGCGAAGAGGCTGAATGTCCTGCTTTTGTTATCCCAGCGATAGATCGTGTCGGATGATGCCACCAGAACAAGGCTATCTTTACAGAATACGGTTGAAACGTTTTCGTTTTTCAGACAACTGAATCGTTCTTCTCTGACATCATAATGGATCAGCTTTGTATCCGAGCGGAAATAGATGTTTCCGTTTTTGTCACCCACAATGGGAAATGTCGAATTTCCTATCGGCATATTTTGTGAAATGATACTATCTTCCGAATGTTTGAAAGATATAAGATCTTTTCCATCGTAGACGCTGAGTCCTTCTTCGGTTCCAAACCACATTCTGCCGAGTTCGTCCTGATATATTGACATAACGGACGTTTGCGCCAGTCCGTCTTTTACACCGATTTGTTTGAAATAGATCGGATGTGCGAATTGAGATGCGCTGAATACGATAAAAAGAGTAAAGATGATTCGTTTCATAATATTCCGATAAGTGTTATTAGTACTACCGGAAATATTTCCACACGTTTTGTATGATACCACGAAGTAATACATGGTATCAAATGCATTTTTAATAAAGGAAGTCATCTTGACTTTTCATTTTTATTTATTTTGTTGAGAAGAATTACCATAAATGCAATATAGTTAAACGCTTTCCAACTTGAGACAGTTGTGTCAAACCTGTTAAGCAAAGTTCTG
>JAITVS010000185.1 GCA_031285685.1 Tannerella sp. | reverse complement strand
TGCAGAATGGAGTAATGAGGCGGAAAAAAACGCAATTGTTGCCGAAGCCCGTTTTTTCCGCGCTTATGCGCATAATATACTGGCCAATCTGTTTGGTGGAGTTCCCATTGCGGACGAGTTTTTTTCAGAACCGAAGTTTGACTTCGTGAGGGCAAGCCGCGAGGATGTATATAAGTTTGTCGCTGAAGACCTGAAATTTGCTTCCGAATGGTTACCGGAGGAAACAACGATGAGTGGTCGTATTGTAAAAGCTGCTGCCGATCATTTGCTGTCGGAAGTTTATATCAGCCTGGAGCGGTATGATGATGCGATCAGTAGCGCATCGAATGTTATCGGGTCGGGAAAGTATAAGTTAATGACTGAAAGGTTCGGTAGTACTAAGGATGAACCGGGAGATGTCTATTTTGATCTGTTTAAGGAAACAAATCAAAACCGGTCTGAAAATACGGAGACGATCTGGGCGTTCCAGATAGAATATAATGTGCCGGGAGGTGGCAGATACCGGGCTTGCAGATACTGGAATTGTCAGTATTACAACGTAAAGGATCCCGATGGCATTGCGGCTATGGTTCTTTGTGATAGCCTCGGAAGGCCTAACGGCTGGATACGTGGCACTCCTTATGTTTATCATGGACTATGGAGCGACAGAAATGACATGCGCTGTTCCGACCATAATTTCCGTTGGGTATTTTATAACAATAATCCGGCTTCCAAATATTTCGGACAAAAAATTGATCCGGAAACTTATCAGAATATTGATACGATGCGTACGTACTATCCTACCATCCGCAAAATGGAAGGTATATATTATGACGGCCCTTCTTCCCCCGATATCTATGTAGACCAGTATGCAATGCGTTTGGCCGAAACATATTTGCTCAGAGCCGAAGCGTATTTGAAGAAAGGAGATTTGCAGAAAGCAGCGGATGATGTCAATGTGGTGCGCGAAAGAGCTAATGCTACTCCGGTAGCTTCAGCAGATGTGGATATGGACTTTATCCTTGATGAAAGAATGCGGGAATTATTGATAGAAGAACCAAGGTTGCTGACTTTGATACGGACGGGTACATTGGTAGATCGGGTTCGGAAATACCATACGAACGGCGGAGCAACTATCAAAGATTTTCATCGGTTGTGGCCTATCCCTCAGACTGCTATTGATGCAAATATAGGCGCCAAGCTGGAACAAAATCCAGGGTATTGATTTAATTGTTATGCAGGAGATGGTCAGAAATATATTAGACACATCTCCTGTTTTACTGCTAAATAATCTTTATATTTACCTTGCATTGTGATTTGTTAACAATAAATAGTTTTAATTATGCTCTTATTATTTAAAATAAAAATGAATATACGGGTTTGGAGTATACTCTATGGATGTTTAATGTTGCTCCCTTTCGGAATTAATGCTCAGGATAATAATTTGTTAGAGCAGAAATCTAATTCAGAGAACCCTATATTTAAAAATCTGGAAAAAGCATATCGTACACCGGCTATGGTTATGGACGATTATTGGGTATGGGGAAGTTCCGTGGTTAAAGATGGTCAGGGAAAGTATCATATTTTCGCATCTCGTTTTCCCAAAAGCCTTCCTTTTCATCCGGGCTGGATGGTAGCATCCGAAATCGTTCACGGTGTTTCCGACACTCCTCAGGGCCCTTATGAATTTGCGGATATAGCGCTTCCTCCACGCGGAGCGCAATACTGGGATGGGAAAGCAACGCATAACCCACGGGTATTGAAACACAATGGAAAATATTATCTGATATATGTTGGCACCACTCACCCATTTGAAGAACCGACTTTCGATAATCTGACACTGGACAGCAAATGGCCGATTGTAGCCCGGAACAATAAGAGGATAGGACTGGCTGTTGCGGATACGCCTTATGGTCCCTGGAAACGCTTTGATGAACCGATTCTGAAAACAAAAGCGGGCACTTTCTACAGTTATCTAACCTCAAACCCTTCTCCGATCATTCAGGAAGACGGATCCGTCATGATGATATTCAAAGGAAGAGGACACAAAGAACCATGGGGATATACACACATTGGCATATGCACCTTCTATTGAGGGGCCATATAAGGTAATTAATGAAGATCAACCCATTTTCGATGTAAAAAAACAGGGAGAAGCTGAAGATCCTTTCCTCTGGAAAGATAAAGACGGCTATCACATCGTTTTTAAAGATCAGGTAGCTAAATTCACCGGAGAGCAGGGTGCAGGTGTGTTGGCACATTCCAAAAATGGCATCAATTGGATCGTAGATAAAGATCCGAAGGCTTATTCCCGTACTTTGGAATGGGAAGACGGGAAGATCGGGACGCAGGGACAGCTTGAACGCGTTTTTATCTTATTTGAAAATAATCTGCCGGCCTATCTGTTTTTTGCCACGATGAATGGCCCCGGAGGATTCAACAATGCTACACAGTCATGGAATATGGTAATTCCTCTTAAGCATTAAATTTGCCCGAAAATTACACTTCGGGTAGGAAAAACCGAATGTGAAAACAGTTGTTCCTGAAATAATATCTGAATCGGAAGAAATTGTTTAAACAGAAAAGTCTGTTTGTATTGTTATATACAGCAGGCTTTTTTCCTTTATGAACAAACTATTGTTTTTCGGTAAGATACCGCCAGAATCTTACAGGCATATTTTTTTTGTGCAGGCGCGGGTTAATGCGTTCTTTGATGGTCATCGCCTTGAAATATCCTTTCCATAGATCCTGAAACAACTTTTCGTCTTCGGCCATCAGTGATTCGTCTAATTTTCCACTGAGTAAATGGTCATCATCAGCAAAGGTGATTTCTTTGGTTGTCTGTAAATCATAGAAATAGCCATATTTGCGCCGTAGATCGTAGATTACCCATTGCTGGTCGGCAAAACGGTCGGTGAAATGGTCGATGGCTAAAGGCAATGCATTATACATTGGTTTGATAGGGGCGAAGAATATATTATCGGCAGCTTTCTGAAAACGGATAAACTGACGGATGTACTGTGCTTCATGAGATACTTTACGGGCAATCTTTTCCACTTCAAGAATGTCAGCATCTCCGAAATTATATTCGATATTTTTTGTCGTAGCAAAGATCTTACAGATATAACGGAACAGTAAATCATCACTACCTTCCAGCTCGGATAACCATACATGCATCAACATATTGCAGACATTTTTCTGAAGTTTCTTCTGAAGCGCCTGCCATACACGTTTAGAGTGTTCTTCTTCAGTTGTGACCATATGTGTCGTATCTGTAAACATGGGTATAATATCGCCGTCCTGTAGCAGTTTTTCGGGAAATATCTTTAAACTGTATGCGTCAAAAACTGCACTTAATAATCCGTCAAAAGTTTTATCATAAAAAAATATCGTCATTGCAAATCGGGTAATTGGGTGAGATGATGTCGAAAAAATCAAATCCCGGCATTGAATTTGTTTATGTTGGATTTTATTAATCGGGGAAAATCAGGGATAACTGCCGTTCGTCATGTATCATCTTTTTCTTTTTCGGTTCGGTCAGCACTTTGCGTACATATTCGGGTGTTACTTCGTTCACCGTATTACTCATTTCCAATTCGCGACAGGTAATAAAATATTTTGCCTTTTTCATGACAATACCGATTTTTTTCAGTTGATCGGATGTCAGTCGCCCGAATTTTCGTGCGGAAATGATCAATTTGGCGGATTTAACCCCGATACCCGGCACACGGAGGATCATCTGATAATCCGCTGTATTAACATCTACCGGAAAATGTTCCGGATGTCGTAGTGCCCAGGCTAATTTAGGATCTATCTCAAGATCAAGGTTCGGAAAACGATCGTCAACGATTTCATCGGCCCGGAACTGATAAAACCGTAGCAGCCAGTCTGCCTGGTAAAGGCGGTTTTCCCGTACGAGCGGTGCTTGTCTTAGGGCCGGCAGATGCTTATCATACGAATTAACCGGAATAAATCCCGAATAATACACGCGTTTCATACTTGGCCGTTTATATAACGCAGATGATATATATAATATATCCTTATCGGATTCAGGTGTTGCTCCGACGATCATCTGGGTGCTTTGTCCTGCCGGAACGAACCGGGGGGCATGACGGAATTTACGCCGGTCTTCCAGGCTTTGCAGCATTCCCTGCTGGATATACCGCATCGGAGCAAATACGCTTTGAAAATCTTTTTCAGGTGCGAGTAGTTTCAGGTTGGGTTCTGTCGGTATTTCCAGATTGACGCTCATGCGGTCGGCATAAAGACCACCCTCGCTAACCAGTTCCTGGCTACATCCGGGAATACTCTTCAGGTGTATGTATCCATTGAAGCGATGTACTGTACGCAGGTCTTTGACGACGCGAACCATCCGTTCCATTGTATAATCCGGATTGCGGATCACACCGGAACTGAGGAAAAGGCCTTCGATATAGTTGCGACGGTAAAATTCGATCGTCAGTTCAACCAGTTCGCTGACACTGAATGTTGCCCGTTTCAGGTCATTACTTTTCCGGTTGATGCAGTAGGCACAATCGTAAATGCAATGATTGGTGAGCATAATTTTGAGAAGTGAAACGCACCGGCCGTCTTCCGTAAAACTGTGGCAGATACCCATTCCTCCGACGGTGTTTCCGATACCGCCGGATTTATTGTTACGTACCGTCCCGCTCGAAGCGCATGAAACGTCGTATTTTGCCGATTCAGCCAAAACTTTCAGCTTTTCTAAAACAATCTCGTTCATCAAAGGCAAAGATAACGCAAATCAAATGCAAAACAACAAAGTGTTCATAACATTTTAAGAAATTTCTTTGGTGGCTAATTTACTGTTATTATTCGAAGTCATCTTGACTTTTCATTTTTATTTATTTTGTTGAGAAGAATTACCATAAATGCAATATAGTTAAACGCTTTCCAACTTGAGACAGTTGTGTCAAACCTGTTAAGCAAAGTTCTG
>JAITVS010000147.1 GCA_031285685.1 Tannerella sp. | reverse complement strand
AAATATTCAAAGAGCGATGAAGGTCAGGTCTACACCTGGGCTTCTGGTACATACGATGGGAAAAATCGCCATCGCATTCATTTATCTAATTTTTTAAATACTGATTCGCATTAATAACTTTAACACCGAAATTTTTGCCATTAACTTAAAAGTTCGTACATTGCACCAGTTTTATCAGAAATAATATGAGTGAAGACAAAGATTTCTTATATGACGACAGTGAAGCAGTTAAGTTCATAAAGAACTATCTGCCGGAGGATATTAAAAATAAATTCAATGATGATGATATTAATTATATTATTGATTTGATTTATGATTTCTATGATTCAGAAGGATTGATGGATGGCGATGATGATAAAGATATAGAAATCAACGAAGAGAAATTGATTTCTTATGTAGTTAAAAATGCGTTGTCTGATGGTGTAGGTAAGTATGAAGCAGACGACATCTCATTTATAGTACAAGGTGAATTGGAATATTGCGATTCTATTGGAATGTTTGAATAATAAATGTTTTATTTAAAACAAAACAACAATTTTACTAAATTAAGGTTATGAAAAATTTGAAAACATTCTCCGTTTTACTATTATGCGGAGCTTTTATTTTATCAGGATGTGGAATGAGTAACACGGCAAAAGGTACGGCTATAGGTGTAGGCGGAGGCGTAGCTGTAGGTGCGGGAGTTGGTAAAATTGCCGGTAATACGGCGCTCGGTGCCGTTATAGGCGCAGCCGTTGGCGGCGCTACCGGAGCAATCATTGGTAAAAGGATGGATAAACAAAAACAGGAATTAGAGAAAGTGTTACCGGAAGATACAAACGTTGAAGTTGTTGAAGAAGAAGGACAAGCTCCGGCATTGAAAGTCACTTTTGATTCAGGCATTTTATTTGCTACAAATTCCAGCACGGTCAGTGATGCTTCAAAAAGCGCATTACGTAACTTTGCAGGAAACCTTGAAAAGAATCCCGATACCGATCTCAAAGTGATAGGTCATACCGACAATACAGGCAATGTAGACTACAACCAGACATTGTCTGAGAAACGTGCGAAAAGCGTGTATGATTACCTGATCGAACAAGGTGTAAGTAGTAGACGTATGGTTTATGAAGGAAAAGGTATTTTTCAGCCTGTAGCCGACAATAGTTCGGTAGAAGGGCGTGCAAAAAACCGACGTGTGGAAATCATGATCATGGCCAATGAAAAAATGGTTCAGGATGCACAAAAAGAAGCCGGAGAAAACTAACTAATAATATTTATATACCTAAAGTAAGATAGTCGTTGAGACTGTTCACATTAACCATTAACTTTTTTATAGCGTGGGATTGTCTTTTAAACCGGACAATCCCGCTTTTTTGTTATCGGAATACTTAACTTGTTCATTCACTGCATAAGATTTCTTAAAAAATCGTAACTTTGCAGCAGGATTATACAATCTCATCACAAATATACAAATGAAAATAGGGAACATTGATTTAGGAAGATATCCGATATTTCTTGCTCCGATGGAAGATGTAACTGATATATCATTCAGATTATTATGCAAACAATTTGGGGCGGATATGGTTTATACCGAATTTATCTCCAGCGACGCGCTGATCAGACATATCAGCAAAACAGAAGAAAAATTGAAAGTTGCTGACGAGGAACGTCCCGTAGCCATTCAGATCTACGGAAAAGAAACCATCCCTATGATTGAAGCCGCAAAAATATGCGAAGAAGCCAAACCCGATATTATAGATATAAACTTTGGCTGTCCGGTTAAGAAAATTGCAGGCAAAGGAGCCGGAGCGGGAATGTTGCAAAATATCCCGCTGATGCTCGAAATAACACGAAAAGTAGTAAAAGCGGTAAAAACTCCTGTAACGGTAAAAACTCGATTGGGATGGGATCATGACAGCCGCATAATCGTAGAATTGGCAGAGCAATTACAAGACTGCGGGATTGCAGCCTTATCAATACACGGACGGACAAGAGCACAGATGTATACAGGAGAGGCAGACTGGACACTTATTGGTGAGGTCAAAAACAATCCGCGCATGCACATTCCGATTATAGGAAACGGAGACATTACAACTCCCGGACACTGCAAAGAAAGCTTTGACAAATATGGAGTTGATGGGGTAATGATCGGGCGCGGAAGCATCGGCCGACCATGGGTGTTCCGTGAAATCAGGCATTTCCTTCAAACCGGAGAAAAACTACCTCCGGAACACTTTTCATGGTACTTGAATATTCTTAAAAAACAAGTACTTCAAAGTATTGAACGTCTGGACGAACGACGCGGTATATTACACATCCGCCGTCATCTGGCAGTGACACCGATATTCAAAGGAATACCGAACTTTAAACAAACACGGGTAGCTATGCTGCGCGCCGAAACCATTAAAAACTTATTTGAAATAATGGATAATGTAACAAATGATCATTTTTCATCAGAAACTGACTCCTAGCTTGACTCCGAAAGTCATAGAAATATGTTTGTTATAGGAACCAAAATAATCCCATAACGAAAATCCGTGTTGATAGCCGGTGTCTGCTTCATTACCCCATGCATAACCACTTCCAAAGTAAGCATCTACCACAAAACGACGTATAGCATACTGATAACCAACGGTAAAAATAGCACTACCCATTCTTGACAATTCTCGTTCATGAAAGTCTTCCGTATCATAATGAAAATGTGAATAAATCAATTCCGGACGTAAATAAAAACCATTAAGGGGCTGAATTTTATTTCCGTAGAGCATAAACTTATGAGCATAACGGATAGTATAGCCTTCGGGATTATTTTTATATTTATCACGACCAACCCCTATGTAACCAACTGTCATTTCCATGGTTTGATTACTGAAAACAGCACGTTCATATGACACTTTACAACTTCCGGAAAACCAGGAAAGAAATGTCGCTTTAACAGCATTCTGCCTGACAGAAATTTCTCTTGCAGAAACATTTGCAAAAGCAAAGCAAAAACAGATAAATATGAATAAAAACTTTCCCATCATTTTTTATGAACGGCAAAGTTATAATTTTTCACTGTATACTGATATTTACTTCAATACTTTATTTTACTAAAAACGCTTTTTTGAACTTTTTATAATCGCCTTCAGGATGATATAACTCGGCATAAAAAACATAAACACCCGGAGAAAGATTGCTATTATCCAATCCTTTTCCATCCCATCGAAGCTCGCCATGCTGCGTTATCAACTGATTATTTGATATTTCTGCCACTTTTTTCCCATTAGTAGAATAAACTTCCACACGACAACGAAAACCGGCTTTTGTTGTCTGATATGTAAGAATATAAAAATCCAAACCGGACATATATTCCGGCGCACTAATAAATGTACCATCCTGTATGTCCGAGCTCTTATACTGTGAATTTCTATAACCCGGCGTACCATATCCGACCTCTGCAGAAGCAGAAGTCCAATTCGATACATCCTGTGAGTTTTTGTCCGGATCTATCCGTTCCAGAGATACACCTTTTTTCTCTTTTATTGAAGAATCATGCCATTTTACGGAATAAGAAACTTCATCAACAACGACTTCATCAGAAATACGGAACAAAACCACTGAAGCACTTTCGTTGTTTAATGCAGGCAATTTAAGCTCACAGATCGATTCCATAGAAGGTGTAAAGTAAAAGTCTGCCACTCCACTATATTCTTTTGTCAAAACAAGATAACTTCCCGGTGAAAACACCTTTTCTACTGAATTCAGTGGATAATGAGTACTCAAAGAACCATCCGTTTTTCGTACAGCAACAGCCAGCCCAAACAAAGATAATGAATGATCCGAGCGATTATATAACTCAATATATTCGCTTCCCCCGGCAAACGGATCCGGCAAAATTTCATTTATTATAATTTCAAAAGGCTCTGCTATATCAGAATCATCCAAGTTAGGATCCGGTGATTGCGGATGTGAATTCGCAGCTCCGGGGGTTCCACCCTTTCTATCAGCTGACAAATGCCATGTCCCATCATCAGACCGTTCATATGATTTTCCCGCAGAGGCGTTCGGATAGGTAATTTCATCGATCACTTCGCCCTTTGAGTTTTTAAGGCCTATCGTCTTACCGGTATTAGCTAGCGCAGAAGGGAATTTATCGATTCCAAGGGACAGTGCTCCTTCAGCAACCATGATATCACGGCCGGAGCGATAAAGAACGGCATAGTCTCCCGATAACAATACCACAT
>JAITVS010000058.1 GCA_031285685.1 Tannerella sp. | reverse complement strand
GAAAACAAATATTCAAAGAGCGATGAAGGTCAGGTCTACACCTGGGCTTCTGGTACATACGATGGGAAAAATCGCCATCGCATTCATTTATCTAATTTTTTAAATACTGATTCGCATTACTAATAGTAAAATAATATTCCTGTTTTTTTGAGATTATTAATACCTTTGTAAAAATTTGATTTTTTTTTTAAACAGAATGTCATGAAGAATATGGTTTTTATAAATCCATCTGGTGTCCATGTCCATATGTTGGAGTTAAGTGCCTTAAGGAAAAATATGGGAAAAGCAGCATTTATCCTGATGCTATGCTTCGGTTGCACCTTTTTGTGCAGGGCAGAAGTAAAGCTTCCGGCGCTTATTTCAAATGGAATTGTTTTACAGCGTGATCAGCCGATTGTGGTTTGGGGGACAGCTGATAAGGAGGAGCCTGTCGAAGTTTCTTTTATGAGAAAGAAATATAAGACTACGGCAGACATCGATGGAAACTGGAAAGTTACGCTTCCACCCGTTAAAGCCGGCGGACCTTACATCATGACGATCAATGATATTGAAATAAATGATATTCTGATTGGTGATGTGTGGCTATGTTCCGGGCAGTCAAATATGGAATTGCCGATACGACGCGTATTGGATCTGTATGCTGATGAAGTAAAGGATTATGCTAATCCGATGATCCGGTACATTAAAACGCCGACAGCATACAGTTATCATGAGCCCCAGTCTGATGTTCCTTCTGTTACCTGGATGCCATTGACACCGGATTATGTTTTTTCTTATTCCGCCTTGTGTTATTTTTTTGCCCGGGATTTATATGAAAAAATAAAAGTTCCGATCGGTATCATTAATTCTTCCGTAGGGGGTTCTCCGATTGAGTCGTGGATTAGTGAAGAGGGTCTGAAAGCTTTTCCTCATTATATACATGACCGGGATCTTCACCGGTCGGATGCTTATATCCGGAATGCAGCGAAACTTGACTGGGAACGCAGAAGTTTGTGGAATCAGATCGTTTATAAAGAAGACCGGGGGTTGCATGAAAAACCGGCATGGTATGAATCTGCATTTGATGATACAAACTGGGAGAAAACAGATTTGAATAATAAGGACTGGAGTATTGACGGATTATCGTTTGTAAATGGGACTTTTTGGTTTCGTAAAGATTTTGTTCTGGATGGGAGTCTCACCGGAACCGATGCGATTTTACGGCTTGGCTGTATCACGGATGCCGATTCTGTTTTTATAAACGGGGTTTTTGTGGGAACGACTTCATACCAGTATCCGCCACGTATTTATACCGTGCCAAAAGATTTATTAAAACAAGGAAGAAACAATATTACGATTCGTTTGTTCAGTTATTCGGGAAGAGCTGAATTTGTGGACGACAAGCCTTATAAACTGATTGTCCGGGATCATGAGATTGATCTTAGTGAGGAATGGAAATATAAACCAGGTGTACGTATGCCGGCATACCAGGGCGTTCCGACTACCCAACAGAAACCGACAGGATTTTATAACGGTATGATAGCGCCGCTGGAAAATCTTGCTTTTACAGGGGTTATCTGGTATCAGGGGGAATCAAATGCCGAAAGATATCATGAATACTCCGATTTATTGTCATCTTTGATTGATGACTGGCGCGGTCTTTTTAAGAAACCGGAGCTACCGTTTTTTATTGTTCAGTTGCCGAACTTTATGAAGCAGTCTTTGTCTCCTTCGGACGGGCATTGGGCTAATATGCGCGAATCACAACGGAAAGTCGTTGCAACAGTCCCAAACACAGGCCTGATTGTTACTATCGACCTTGGCGAATGGAATGATATTCACCCCTTGAATAAAAAAGATATCGGATTGAGATTGTCTTTGCAAGCGCAAAAGATGGTTTACGGTAGAAATGTTACTGCTGATGGGCCTGTCTATCAATCCATGGAGATTCAGGACAACAGAATCGTTCTTTCTTTTAAAGACGGAACTGATGATTTAATTTGGTCAGACCAATTAAAAGGGTTTGCTATTGCCGGGAAAGATCGCGTATTCAAGTGGGCGAATGCAAAAACCGAAGGTAGCAAGGTGATTGTCTGGAATGATGAAATAGCTGAACCATTAAGGGTTCGTTATGCATGGGCCGATAATCCGGGCGAATTGAATTTTCGGAATAAGGCAGGGCTTCCTGCATCACCATTTGAAGGTGAATGAAGGAATATGATGCAGAAAGAGATTGTTGAGAGCAATACAAAATGAGTGCCCATTTTGTATTGCTCTCAACTTTAACTATCTTTGTCATGATAACTGTATTTGTTAACATCATGAAAAACATATTTATCGTATTGTTTTTATTTCATGCGGTTTCATCATTTGCTCAGAAAGGACAATTTTTTTCTTCTGAGAGAGAATTGTCAAGCAGCTTGATTAATGCAATCTACCAGGATCACCGTAATTATA
Organism: Tannerella sp.; assembly: GCA_031285685.1. Classification (GTDB taxonomy): domain Bacteria; phylum Bacteroidota; class Bacteroidia; order Bacteroidales; family Tannerellaceae; genus Tannerella. The sequence goes on along the minus strand of JAITVS010000058.1, from coordinate 8,767 downwards.
TCTGGATTGCTACGGAAGACGGCCTGAACAAATATGACGGTATTCGTTTCACTAAATACATAAACGATCCGGCGGATTCTACATCCATAAAAAACAATTATATCAAAAGTTTGTTTGAAGATAGCCGCAGCCGTTTCTGGATCGGTTGTATCAATGCGCTTCATTTGTATAACAGGAGCACCGACGATTTTCAGGAAGTTCTTATGTATAGCGATGATAGACGTATTTATACACATATTACATCTATTATAGAAAGTAAGGATGGCGAAATATGGATAGCTACGTCAGGTGAGGGAATTATAAGGGCGAAGGACGATTGTTCCGTTGTTAAAACGGATAATGAGTTGTCTGTCCGGCTTAGTAGCTTGCATTTATCCTCTATCTTTCAGGACAGTCGAGGTATATTATGGATTGCTTCCGAAAATCAGGGATTGAATATGTATGATCCGGAAAGAGATGAGGTGAAAATTTTTAATGCACCTGTATTAATAGGAAGTAATCAGATATCTTCCATCTGTGAAGATATGAATGGAAATTTATTTGTCGGGACGCTGACAAACGGTTTGTACAAATATAATATGGAAAAAAATATATTTGAACCGGTTGCTTATCCGAACAATAAAATCTTACCGGTAAAAAGTCTGTTAGTCGATAATAAAAACCGGTTATTTGTCGGAACTGATGGGAGGGGGCTGAAAATATATAATCCGAAAAAAAATATACTGGAAGATTATCAGATGAAATCTGCTCCGTTTGATTTTTTCAATATGAAAGTGCATGCTATATGTCAGGACAATATGGGAAATCTATGGACCGGATTATTTCAAAAAGGAGTGTTTCTGGATCCGGAAAATCCGAATAAATTCAATTATTGGGGGAATAAACTGTTTAGTCAGGGAGTGGTCGGTTCGGATTGTGTGATGTCCCTGTTGAAGGATAAGAAAAATAATCTATGGATCGGAACGGATAATGATGGCTTGTACCGGATTTCTGAAAACGGTGACTCCAGACACTATACTCCCGGTGAGGAGCTGAATGCTGTGCCGAATACGATTATTTCCATGATAGAAGATGATTGGGGAAATGTATGGCTGGGCTCGTATTTAGAAGGTTTGGCTTGTCTTGATGCTGAAGATGGGCGGTGTCTGTATTATAACCACGAAGAGAATTACAGTAGTTCGGTGCATGACGATAATACGGCGCGGGATAAGATCTTTTCATTGGAGAAAGACCGGAATAACAGATTATGGATAGGTACAAACGGAGCAGGCGTCTATATTTTTGATTTAAAAGAAAAAAAATATACACGGCATTATTCTCAATCAGGTTCCGGAGAAAATCTGATACCGAATGATTGGATTAATTGCATTACAGCAGACAATCAGGGGCTTATGTGGATCGGCTCTTACATCGGTTTTTTCAGCATTAATGAGAAAAATGGGGAAATCAGGCATTATACAAGAGAAACCGGAACATTGCCGGGGAATACCGTTTATTGTATAACAGAAGACGTGAAAGGTAATTTATGGGTCGGGACAACAGAGGGTTTAGCCTATTTTAACAAAGAGAATGAAAGCTCGGTTATTTATACGATAGCTAACGGTTTGCCCAGCAATGTGATCTGCGGTTTGCTCGAAGATGACGAGGGTAATATCTGGTTGAGTACCCATTCCGGAATTTCCAGATTTATCGTTGGAGAAAATAAATTTGTAAACTATTATGGTTTTGACGGTTTGCAGGGAAATGAATTCAGCCTGGGAGCCGCCTTTAAGGCACCAGACGGAGAGATGTTTTTCGGAGGAATTAATGGTGTAACATCTTTTATACCATCGGAAATAACGGATCAGCGGATTCCACCGACTGTATATCTTACTTCTTTGTCTGTAATGGATAAACCGGTTGTCTCCGGACAAAAATCAGGAAGGAATGTGATATTTTCCGGCTTTATTGCAGATGCGGATACAATTTGTCTAAGTCATAAGGACAATATGTTCGCATTGGAATTTTCCACATTTTACTATGGTTTTTCCGAGCGTGTCTATTATCAGTATATGCTGAAAGGTTTGAGTTCCCAATGGCTGGCTACCGAACCCGGGATTAACCGGATCAATTTTACAAACCTTAATTACGGAACCTATCATTTAAAGATTAAGGCAGCTGTATATGACAGTACGTCTTCTGAAAAGGATATTACCCTGATTATTTATCCGCCCTGGTATCTTACATGGTGGGCTAAATCTGTTTATTTTTTATTGTTTGTATTGTTGATGTTCGGTGTATACCGGTATATTATGGAGCGTGTGAAACATAAAAATGAAATGATGCGCAGGGAGCATGCGGAACAGGTCAATGAAGGAAAGCTGCAGTTCTTTATTAATGTTTCGCATGAAATACGTACGCCTATGACGCTGATCATGAGTCCGCTGGAGAAGTTGATTTCGGAAAATAAAGAACCGGAAAAACAGAAGGTTTATCTTTTGATGTACCGGAATGCCCGGCGTATACTCCGGCTTATTAACCAGTTAATGGATGTACGGAAAATAGATAAGGGGCTGATGAGTGTGAAACTGCGAAAAACGGATATTGTCGGCTTTATCGACGATCTGATGCAAACTTTTGAATTTCAGGCGGATAAGCGGCATATCAAATTTGACTTTATACATTCTGTCGGACATCTGGATGCCTGGATTGATTTGAATAATTTTGATAAGGTCCTTGTCAACATTCTTTCAAACGCATTCAAATTTACCCCTGAAGACGGAGAAGTCAGTATCCGTTTGTCTACCGGTACGGATAACAGAACGCAGGGAGCTTTACGACATTATTTTGAAATTACCGTGTCTGATACCGGAGGCGGAATAGAGGAAGATAAAATAGAAAAAATATTTGAACGTTTTTATCAAATTGATAATCAGGGTAATGATGTAAATTTTGGCACGGGTATCGGCCTGCATCTGGCACGCTCTTTGGTTCAACTTCAACATGGTGTTATTTATGCACGAAACAGAACCGGTATTCACGGAAGTGAGTTTATTATCAGAATGCCTTTGGGCGATGAACACCTGGACATTTCTGAAAAGGAATTTGCGGAAACCACTTTTATGCCGGTCGGTCAACATAAAAAAGCAGATGATATAGCAAGGGTTGATGAGTCGGAGGAAGCAACAATGAAAGTGAGATCTAAAACGAAATACCGCATACTGATTGTGGATGACGAAGATGAAATCCGGCATTATCTGATGGATGAGTTGGCAGATACTTTTAAAGTTTTTGAATGTGCGAACGGTAAAGATGCGCTGAGTTTTATTTTGAAAGAGAAACCAAGCCTCATTCTGAGTGATATCATGATGCCGGATATGGATGGGATTTCGTTGACTAAAAAGATTAAATCAAATGTGAATGTAAATCATATACCGGTTATCTTGCTCACTGCAAAAGCGACAGACAGGGATAAAGGGGAAGGTTTCGAAACAGGTGCGGACGCATACGTAACTAAACCATTTAACATTAATTTGCTGAAAAAGCGAATCCTGAACATCATCGAAAACAGGGAAAGGCTGGAGCCTAAAATCAGTGATTCGGAAGAACATAAATCACTAATTAAGCCTGTCACGCTTCGTTCATCGGACGAAATTCTATACGAAAAGATCATCAGGTTAATCAACGAAAACATTGCCGATCCAGATCTGAATGTCGAATTTCTGGCGAATGGGGTAGGGATGAGCCGTGTGCATATGCACCGGAAATTAAAAGAACTAACGAATCAGTCAGCACGCGATTTTATACGTACAATCCGGCTAAATCAGGCAGCGGAGTTATTGAAAAATCAAAGACTAACCGTTTCGGAAGTAGCATACGCTTTAGGCTACACCAACCTGTCTCATTTCTCTAATTCTTTCCGCGAATTCCACGGAATGTCACCCAAAGAGTTTAAAGAAAAAGACGAAATCCGATAATAAATACAGTTATTCTGAAAATTAAAGTATATGGGAGTACATTACAAATGGATGTATTCCCTGCTTTTTGTTGTCGTGTAACCTGTGAAAAACAAAATGTAACCAACGGAAAACAAATGTAACATTTGCAAAAGTATATGTAATGCTTCATTTTGAGGTCTTATGAAAAAAGATGTAATTTTGTGATAGTAGATTATGTCTATGAAAATTTATCGATGTAACAGCAAAATAACATAGATATTTTTTAATTGAAACCCGAATTTACAACCCTATTCTATGATGAAAAAAAGAGTGGTTTTTGTTTTGGCTATTTTGTTAAGTATCTCTGTTCTATCAGCGGAAGATGGTAGCCATTTGTGGTTGCGTGTGGAAAATTATCAAAAAGCGAGAATAGAAACTTCTGTTCAAAGTCCGGTTGTTGATGTTGCGAAAAAGGAGCTTCAGTCACACTGGAATGGGGCGACTGTTTCGTTGGTGATAAAGAAAAATAAAGGAAATAAAGACGGGTATGTTATTAAGGGGAATCAATCGTCGGGAATTCTTATTCAGGCAGCTACCGAACAGGGATTGCTTTATGGCGCCTATCATTTGTTACGTTTGCAGGAAACCGGGCAATCGGATGGAGATATATTTGTTGAAGAAACGCCGAAGTATGATATCCGTATCCTGAATCACTGGGATAATCTAAATCGTACCGTTGAACGCGGATATGCGGGCTATTCCCTGTGGAGATGGGACGAATTGCCTGCTGTGGTTTCTCCGCGATACGAGGCATATGCACGGGCAAATGCTTCGATCGGTATCAACGGATCTGTGTTGAATAATGTAAACGCTTCACCCGATATTCTGAAAGGAGAATATCTGGAAAAAGTAAAAGTGTTGGCTGATATTTTCCGGCCTTATGGAATTAAGGTTTATTTATCTATTAATTTTTCATCTCCTAAAATCTTAGGAAAACTGGCTGATTCCGACCCGCTTAATCCGGAAGTGAAAAAATGGTGGGAGGGCAAGGTGAAAGAAATTTATAAACAAATACCCGATTTCGGCGGTTTTTTGGTGAAAGCAAACTCCGAAGGGCAACCGGGTCCGCAGGATTACGGACGTACGCATGCCGACGGAGCCAATATGCTGGCGGATGTACTCAAGCCTTACAAAGGAATCGTGATGTGGCGTGCATTTGTTTATAATCCCAATGGCGATGACCGAGCTAAACTGGCTTATGAGGAATTTCAACCGTTAGACGGACAGTTCCGGGATAATGTGATTGTTCAGGTAAAGAACGGGCCGGTTGATTTTCAGCCGCGCGAGCCATTTAATCCGTTATTCGGGGCGATGCGGAAAACGGCTGTCATGCCCGAATTGCAAATAACGCAGGAATATCTTGGATTTTCGAATCATTTGGTTTATCTTGCTACCCAATGGAAAGAATTTTTTGAAAGTGATACTTATTGTATGGGAAAAGGTTCAACCGTAGCAAAGGCGACCGATGGCAGTATCTTTAAACATAAATTATCGGCGATTGCCGGAGTGGCTAATATCGGGGAAGATGTGAACTGGTGCGGGCATCATTTTGCGCAGGCTAACTGGTATGCTTTCGGGCGTCTGGCCTGGAATCATGAATTACCGGCTGACGGGATTGCCGATGAATGGATCAGACAAACGTTCTCAAAGGAAAAAGAATTTGTTGAACCGATGAAGGAGATGATGCTGTCTTCATGGGAGACCACAGTTAATTATATGATGCCTTTGGGTTTGCATCATATTTTCGCCGAAGGACATCATTATGGGCCTCAACCATGGTATGACAGAGCTCCGAGAAAAGACTGGACGTGTACTTATTATCATCAGGCTGATGTTTCCGGTATTGGTTTCGACCGCACGGAAACGGGAAGTAATGCTGTTTCGCAGTATTTTTCACCTTTGAAAGAAACATTCAACAATGTTGAAACATGCCCGGAAAACCTGTTGCTTTGGTTTCATCATGTGGCCTGGAATCATCAAATGAAAAGCGGACGGATTTTCTGGGATGAATTATGCTATCAATACGATATGGGTGTTCAGGAAGTGCGTGAATACCAGAAAATATGGGATAGAATGGAGCCTTTTGTCGATAAGGAACGTTTTAAACATGTTCAGTCGCGGCTGAAAATTCAATCCCGTGATGCGGTATGGTGGAAAGATGCCTGCCTGCTCTATTTTCAGACCTTTTCCGGATTGCCGATCCCGTATGATATTGAACGGCCTGTTCATGAACTGGATGATCTGATGAAAGTCAGATTGAACCTGAAACATCATAATTGAGTCTGTTTATCAGGCTTGTAAATGATCTGATGCAGCTTTGTAAGAATATATCATAGAATGTTGTACGACATAAAAACTCCACTGCTATGAAAAAATATTTTTTTGTATTCCTGCTTCCTTTAGTGGCTCTGTTTCTATCCTGCCAGAAGAAGGACACCATATCGGTTTCTAATTTCGGTTTTGAAAAAATTGAAAACGGGAAGCCTGTTGACTGGTTTTTTTCCTCAAGGTGAAGATTATATAATCTATTTGGATTCGGTAAATCCACATAGCGGTAAATATTCTGCCGTAATAGAATTTAAAGAAGAGGGATCATCCGGTTTTTCAGCGGTATCCGTTGTTCTTCCTGATAATTATGAAGGAGAACAAATTACATTATCGGGATATATCAAGACGGAAAACGTGAAGGACGGTTATGCGGGATTGTGGATGAGAATTGATCCGCAGATCGCATTTGATAATATGGGGCAACGGGGTTATAACAGGTACAACCGGTTGGATCATGTATGAAATTACACTACCTCTTAATCCTCCCCAAACGAAAAAGATAGTGATAGGAGCCCTGTTGACCGGTAAAGGGAAAATGTGGGTGGATGACATCCGTGTGACGATCGATGGCGAAGATATAGCGAATGCTAAAATTGTTGAAAAAGAGATCTTTCCGGCTAAATCAAAGAATTGATGTTGTACAAACGGAATGATCTTCATAGATCCCATTGGAGTAAGGATTATGAAGATGAAAAATGTTATAAACTATTAGACGGAAATATCGGCTATGTGACATTGGCATCTATCAAAGACGAGGATGTTTCAGTTATCAAAGAAACCTTTAAAGAGTGTAAAGGAATTATCATCGACATTCGTAATTACCCATCTACCTTTGTTCCGTTTTCCTTAGGCTCTTATTTTGTTTCTCTACCTACACCGTTTGTAAAATTTATGTGTGGAAATGCAAATAATCCAGGCGAATTTACTTTTACGCCAAATCTCGAAATTGAAAATTCAGGTGAATTCTATCAGGGGAAATTGGTCGTGCTTGTGAATGAAAACACTCAGAGAATACATCAATGGTATAAAACAAGGCAAAGACGAAGTATTGGAAAAAGCGATAGAAGTCATAATGAGTCAATCTTATTAAGTTTATGCCGGATGGATTTATCGCAATGGAATTTATTCTTTTTCAATAATTTCGATCGCTTTTTCTAATAATTCGTCACACCCTTCCCGGATTCCTTTTATTGTTGGTTTTACTTCAATACCGGGAATAATGCCGATACGTTGTGTCTGTCGTCCATCATTTTTATACCATATACAGGTAAATTCGATAGGGTTACCCGAATTCTCTTTCGATAACAGAAAAATCTTTGTCTTTTAAAATTTCATGCTTAATATAGCCAATATCTTTTTTTGTCCCCGGATTTGTAGTGTATAGTTGAATCCTGTTCATAATAATTTCGAATAATAATGAGAAGCAAATCAATATCACTTTATTTTTTGTTAAAATGTAATGTAATCCTAATAGATGACATTTTTTCTTATAATAATATAAGTTACTTATAACATTTTTATGTATGAAAATCAGTATAATATATGAATGTGATATGAATTGAAAATTCTTGATGTAAATGCCTCTAATATGCATTATGTAACATGAGTATGGTATTTTTGTAACAAGAGTATAAAAAAATGGAATGTATGCCAAGGTCTGTGTAATATAATTTGAATCATAAAGAATAAAGATTCAGTAAATTTGTTACAAAAACATAAATGTGTTTCAATAAAATTAGATTAATATGGTATGTAGGAGAAGCACACTTTTTGTTCTGTGAAAAAATACAAAATCAAAGCTTATGTGCTAATTATTTTTGATAGAATAGAAATTAAGTTATATAAGATGTCTGTAATTATCATGAAATTCAACGATTGGTTAAAAGACGTGCTGCGATTAGAATGTTTGCTGTTTTCAAAGACGGATATTTATCGGCTGATAGAACAGAGACAAAATGAAAAATGCCTTAAGTACGATGAAAGAAAAGAATTGTATATGGAAATTCATTCCGTTTTCCAACGATTGATAAATATTTTAGAGGAATCTTGTCCAAACTTAACAAAAGAAGATCTTATTTTCTGTTGTCTTGTAAAGTCAGGACTAGGCAAATCCATTATAGGTTATTGTACAGGAAGCGTCAGCAGTCAGGCATTTAACCAACGTAAATATCGCATCAAAAAGAAAATGAAGGAGATGAAGTGTGAGGAGTTATTTGAGTTGCTTTATCAAAGCAATGATTTTGTATGACTTTTATCTTCTTCTGATGGTTTTTCTATAATTGTTATATTGTTCCGAAGTTTGATTTGTTATTAGTTTTAGTTTAATATCATGATATTGCTAATTAGGGTTCCCTGAATAACTCACATGTCCAAAGTTGGTCAGTAAGCAAATCCCGGTGGCGGTAGATATTTTCTCCAATTATTGCCGTGATTTGCGATTAATTCCAGCAGGAAAAACAGGG
>JAITVS010000389.1 GCA_031285685.1 Tannerella sp. | reverse complement strand
ATACCGGCATTAAATAACATATAACTCCAGTCAGTCGCGTATGCTTTGGCAGGAATAGCCATAAATGTAATCGCGCTCAGGCTTGTTCCGAAGATACTCAATCCGACAGTCCACCAGGGCAAGCGGCCTCCTCCTTTGAAATAATCGTCCGTGTTTTTTTGCTTTTTTGAGAAATGAAACCCGATCCAGGCCAGTGAAAGAAAATAAATCGCAATTACAATCGTATTCATCACACCCAAACCTTTACGAGGTGAAGTGATCTCTCCGCTAATTACAACGGGAGTACGTATTCCGGGTTTGAGTTCTCCGCTTGGGAAGTAGAATTTATTCCCCTTTTTTATAGTTTGCATAGTTACGGGAACGGGAAAAGGCGAAATTTCCTTCTCTATAAGGGTTTGAGTGATCGTATGAAACAGGCGTACCGTGTTGTCAAATCCCGGATGTTGCCCGGATCCCGGTATCATTTCCGTAACTCCTCCAAATAAAAGAATGTGGTTTACTCCTGTGGATATGGCGCTTCCGGCTGTAAGGGGAAATTGCCGGTCGATCTTTTTCCATGACATTAACCGGGGATTATACTCCCAACCGTCGTGCAGTATTTCCAGATAACCGGTAGAATCATCTACATCCCTGCCGCTGAAAAGGTAAATACAATTATCGAATCCATTGCTTTGAGCTGCGGATACAGCGAATATTCTTGCCGGCCCAGGCCATGAAGGCAGTATTTCCCATCCTTTATTCCTGTTGAGCAAATCCAGCATGAAGAAATGATTTGTGGCTTTTCCGCCTGTCGATTTTTCCTGACCGCCCATGATGTATATTTTATTGCCGGATAATGTTCCGGTCATATTGGATAAGGGAACAGGCAAGGAAGGCCATTCGTTGTCGATAATAACTCTACCGGTATCTATCTTGATCAAAAAAACTTCTTTATAACATTTTTCCGCATCGTTCCCCCCTATACATAATAACCCTTCGGGAAGTTCAATCGCAACTCCATATCCCAAAGAGTAAGGAAGAGCGTCTTCCATAACAGTCCACCGGGCGTCTTTTTTATTTGGCCTGATAGAATTAGGGTCAATATAATAAAGAGTACTCCACCATTTCTTTACACCGCCTTCCCAAGGCGTTGCTTCCGGAAAGTTAGCACCTCCGGCAATAACAAGATAATCACCGATAAATCCTGAAAAAGCGCCGGCGATACCGGGATTTGCCTGTCCGTTTATAGAAGGAAGCGTAAGTGAATTATCCCATTTTATATCTTCTGTATTATCTGCATATACAGGTAATACGGAAAAAAGAATGAAAGAGGAAAAAAAACCGGACAGCAGTATTTTCCAAGTATTAGATAACATTTTGTATGTTTTTAGTTGATTCTGTTCCTCATAAATATTTTATATACTTCAAAGTGAAGTTCGATGGCTTTTTTGTATCCTTTTTCATCTCCCTTTTTCAGATAATTCAGAAGATCCGAGTGGGTAACTAATTTGTTCTTTCGTTTCATCTCGATATTAATGGGTTCCAGAAGATCCTTGAATTTGTCTTTTACGAATATCATTACCGGATGAATGATCTCCTGAAACTCCGAAATAGTTTTATTGCCTGTTATTTCGTATAGTTTTGCATGAAAAGAAAATTCACTGATAGGGGCGTACTCATTATTTTCGAAAACAATACCCAAGCGAACGATTTCTTCCAGTTCTTCGATGTCTTTGGCCGTGATGTTCCGGAAAAGGTCACTGCAGATGCCGATTTCCAATGCGATGCGAAAGCCAAGGATATCAAATAAGGAATCGTCGCTTAATATGCGGGGATCCACCACGCGCTTCATTCCGCCTAAAATAGAAGGTTCGGTCAGTATCATTCCACGGCGGGTACGCGATTCGATCATTCCCATCATTTTCAGGCGACTTAATGCTTCGCGGAGCACACTGCGTGCAACTCCCAATGCATTCGCCAACTCCGACTCATTAGGAATGGATTGTCCTGTTCGCAGATCGTTTTCTTTGAAATAGGTGAGTAATTTATCTTCCACCTGATCGACGAGGGTAGGGGCGGAATTATGAATTTTAAGTGTATCCATTATTTATAGCATTAGAGTGATTGATCCTATTTGTCTGACAAATAAAAGGAGTATTTTTCTTAAGAACAAGAGATCGGCGATAATTTGCATTTATTTAACATTTCATCCTGTTTGATTCGTTTCCTTTTTGCATCTTTATGCCAGTGAAACAACCCGTTGGCGGAAGTCCTCGAAAACACTACAGGTAATATGAGCGCGTACTACCTGTAGTACGGCGCCGTTGTATAGGTACTACGCGCTCGTACTATATATAGAAACACTTTTTAACGATTTGTTAATGCGTTGTGCATTTGCGTGTTAGGCTTATTTCGTCCTTAACCCTGCTGCACTTGCTTTTTTATCCGATTTTAATTCCGCCAACAGGTCAGTGAAACAGCAAGTTTTTATGTAAGTTTGCGAAAATAAATAAAAGTATTTACTATGACCGCCAAATTTCTATTAACGACTGAAGATACCAGCAGAAACGGTTTACTTAAAAAGAAAATCATACATTATTATATAGCCAATGGGGATGCAACGATTGCCGAACTTTGCAAGGAGATGAATTTGAGTATT
>JAITVS010000385.1 GCA_031285685.1 Tannerella sp. | reverse complement strand
CAACCTAATATAATTATGAAAACCTGTTATGTCAAGCAGTAATTGTAATTATTTGGTTGACAAATTGATAATTTGGAATGTAAGATTCTACTTTGCATAACGTGGGGCTTCCCATAAAGTCTTAAACTCAATAGTCGCCTTTCCCTTATTATCAAAAGACGATTGATAGTCTGTAATTGTCGAATCAAAAACCAATCCTTCTCCTCCTCCGTAAGGAACACTGTATGCTCTTCCGAAATAGGGTAAATATGATTTAACCTTATCTCCGTTTATCTCTAACGAATAGGAAGAGGTAAGTGTACGTGAAGGCCCACTCATCGGAAGCATACGATCTACATCGATAACAAATTCATGATTTTCAATCGCTTTACGCAATTCGGCTTCCTGAGCAGCGCCTTCTGTTGTTAACGCCTTTGAGGAAGAGCATCCTGAGATGATGACGGATAGGAATAATCCTATCAATGCAAAATAATATTTCGTTTTCATAACCTTACTTTTTAAGTTAATATTCCAGTTATCACACACTATAATAAAGACAAAAATTATGCCATTCTACCTGTTATCAATCCGTTCCGGATACATATCATGGTTCATCAGGCGATAAGTAGCCATATCTTCATATTCCGTACCGGGTTCACCATAATTACAGTAGGGATCAATACTTATGCCTCCGCGTGGCAGAAATTTACCCCATACCTCTATGTATTTAGGCTCCATCAACTTAATCAGATCCTTCATGATGATATTGATACAATCTTCATGAAAATCTCCATGATTTCGAAAACTGAACAGGTATAACTTCAACGATTTACTCTCCACCATTTTATATCCGGGAATATAACTGATATAAATTGTAGCAAAGTCAGGTTGTCCCGTTATAGGGCAAAGGCTTGTAAACTCAGGACAATTAAACTTTACAAAATAATCATTTTCAGGATGTTTATTTTCAAAAACCTCCAAAACCGAAGGATCGTAAGTTGTCGGATACTGTGTTTTCTGATCGCCCAATTTTGTTAATGCATTCGTTCCGTTTTTCGTACGTTTCACTGTCATCTGTTCAATTTTTATCTTTTAAAAAAAAGTCCGGGTATTTTATTTCATGAATAATATCTCCACCATACAGGCGGATCCATGTACGAAACCCTTTTTCTCCTTCCGTAATCTCTATCACTCTCGCTCCATTCGGCTTCAAATTATTATAAACCGTATTTCCTCCCGTATAGCGCCCGTAAGCAAGCATTATTCCATGCCACCAAACCGCATAATCATTGTCATGATCATGTCCGACAAATGTGGCCATGATATCTCCCATTTCTTTCATTGCCACAAACATTCCGGAATTCAGTTCCGGCGCACAGGCTTTCTCCTTGCGCGTACCTGTCAGAATAGCACGTTCATCCGCGGCAGCCTGATTATATTCAGGTAGCGGTATATGAAAAAAGGCGATCGAAGGAACCGGTATCCCTCCATTATTTCCGGTATAAGCCAAACTTTGCTTCCGGTACCACGCGATCTGGTCAAAATGAATATGACCATAGCCTTTTACCTCTTCAATAGATGAATATGTGTTAGAATCAAAACAATATAAAAGAAATGCCGGTTTATCCGATGCGGACGATGTAACCGGCAGAATATAATTGCCGACACCTGTTACATCAGGAGCTGTTGATATCATATTATACGGTATATTCTTTGCTATTTCAAATAATTGCTCACGAGTCAATCCAAACTCATCATCATGATTTCCAAAAGTTATTCCAAATGGAATTTTACGTTCCGACACAAGACCTAACACTTCACGCAGACCTTTGTCTGCAGGTTCCCCATACACAATATCACCGGTAAATACGACAAAATCAGGATTTTCCGCATCCAGCGTTTCCCGGATATTTTCCAATGCCCCATCCGAACGGGCATCGTCCGTTATATAATGAACATCTGTAAACTGAACAATCTTCAGTTTCTTATCCGCATTAAACTTCAACACGTTTTGCGCATTCATCGGGAACAGTCCGGCGAATACACAAACTACAAATATTATATTTCTTTTTATATTAAACATATCTCAATATAAGTAAAGGTGAAACAATAAACATACATTCAAATCAGTTTATAACAGGAGCCTTTTCATATTTACGAACTAATGTTATATTATCACACCTTATCTTTAATTATACATTACAAAGATAAGATAATTTTACATACATTCAAAATATATCCCAGCATTTATTGAAAAACGGGCAAAGTCCTCTTATATTTGCAACACGATCCAGCATGATGCAATCAGATACCCTTTCTAGGTCTCCTTATTATCTATTATCCCGATAGGAACATCCCTAATCTTCCTCTTCATGTAAATTAATTTTGATTAGTATCAATTGAATATCCGGTGCAAAAATCACTATCTAATAATATCTCGGTCTTAAATCTATATTAATTTTCTGTTACAAAAAGTTTATTAGAAAGAAACACAATCCGCACAACATCTACCGCATTAATAATAAAGAAATTACAAATGTCTTTATTTCATTACGATATACCGGCTATTTAACTTTGTCAATACACGCAAACGTAGATAATTCTCTGAACATTTCAAAATGCATTTGCTTTTTAATGCTCCGCCAACATTGAAAAGTTATCCATGATAGCTTCTCATCAGTAAATAATGCAAGATATTCCCTGTCATATTCTTTCATATCATCGGCAAAGATTTACATCGGGTCGTTTAAATGTAAAAAGAAAATAACAAAACAATCCATATAAATTCATTTTTTATTTGTTTCTTTGTTCTCAGATTGTTTTTAACATATTAACATTTTTAATTTATAACCAAATTATGGCAAAATTCAGCAAACTACAGGTTTTGGATGCGATCGTCCGTACCGGTATGGTTCCGGTATATTACAACAAAGACATAGAAACAGCGAAAAATATACTCAAGGCTTGTTATGCCGGTGGTGTACGCGCATTTGAGTTTACTAACCGGGGAGATTTCGCCCAGGAGGTTTTCGCTGAGCTTGTCAAATTCGCCGCAAAAGATTGTCCGGACATGATACTTGGCATCGGATCTATCGTTGACGCTCCTACCGCATCACTATATATTCAGCTTGGCGCGAACTTTATTGTAGGTCCGTTATTTAATCCTGATGTAGCCAAAGTATGCAACCGTCGCCTTGTTCCTTATACTCCGGGATGCGGATCGGTTTCAGAGATAGGATTTGCCCAGGAATTAGGATGTGATCTATGTAAAATTTTTCCGGCCGGCAGTGTAGGCGGGCCTTCATTTGTCAGCAATGTAAAAGCGCCCATGCCCTGGACAATGATCATGGCAACAGGAGCTGTAGAACCGACGGAAGAAAATCTTACCGAATGGTTTAAAGCGGGTGTCACGGCTGTAGGTATGGGATCCAAACTGTTCCCGAAAGAAGCTGTTTCCTCAGGAAACTGGGATACAATAACTACATTATGCAAAAATGCTTTGGGATATATTCAAAAAGCAAAAGGGTAAAAAATAAGAAAACGGAAGACTCACCTCTTCCGTTTTTTTATTTAATATTTAAACTTTCCTCCTCCTAAAAATTCTCTCAACAAAGAAGTTCCGGGAAGTTCTTCTTCATAAATATAATTAAAATATCTGAGGAAGCGCAACAGACGGTACGCTTCTGCATATTCCGCCTCATTCTCATGCACCTCATTTAATATAGGCTCAGCATAATGACGTAATGAAGCAAATTCGTATATCATCGCACTATTGAACATTACATCTGCATTTTCCTGATATGGAAAAATCCATTTATCTTCTCCACGACGCACACTCGGCCACATGGATATGGTCTGCTTGGCCGTATATCCGCGAAACTGGTGATCACGAACAATACGTCTTAATAAACGATTGTCCGTTGTAGGTATCCAGTTATGCCCGTCAAGTGAAATTGTCGTTAATGCCGATACGTATACCCTGAAAATCCGTTCCGGCGGTATATTATCGGTAAGTTCCGGATTAAGGCCGTGAATTCCTTCAAGCAATAAGATGGAATTATGTTGCATCTTTAACTTTTTTCCTCTGTATTCACGGAGTCCCGTACTAAAATTAAAAGATGGTAATTCTACTTCTTCGCCATCGATAAGACGCTGCAGATCTTTTTTGAAATACGGCAAATCTATCGCATACAAAGATTCAAAGTCATAATTACCATTTTCATCCCTCGGTGTTTTTTCCCTGTCAACATAATAATCATCAAGTGATATCCCCAACGGATGAAGAAGGTTTGTTATAAGCTGAATCTGAAGACGCTTACAAAATGTAGTTTTTCCGGACGATGAAGGCCCCGAGATAAGAACGACACGTATGCCGTTATGATTATAACGCTCTGCTATTTTCTCTGCAATTGAAGATATGCGCTTTTCCTGAATAGCCTCGGAAACCATAACAACCTCACTCGTACGCCCCTTTTGTATTACACGATTCAGATCACCCACATTATTCAGACCTACGGTCCGCTGTATTTCAAGATAACGCTTATATGCGTTAAACATCTTATCCTGTCTTATCACAGGATTCAGTTCGGACGGATTATCAAGCCGCGGCACACGAAGCAATAATCCGATGTCGTAAGGAACAATATCAAACAATTGTATAAACCCGGCCGAAGGTGTCAGACTTCCGTAAAAATAGTCTACATATCCGTCAAGTTCATAGTAAGAAGAATATGACATACCGGTAGTTTCCAACAGCAATGCTTTATCATCCAGACCACGCTCCCGAAACAGATTTACGGCCTCGACTGTACGAACAGTTTTCAGCATAAACGGCATATCCGCGGCAATAATCTCTTTCATATGCTTCTTTATTTGCATAATCGCCTCCTCCGGAATCTGTTCCTGATCGACAAAAGTGCAATAGTAGCCCTTGGAAACAGGATGTTCTAAACCAAACGGCCTGCCCGGAAAAAGGTCATTGACTGCTTTCGTGAGGATAAAACAAAGAGATCGTATATAGGCCCTATAGCCGGACAAGTCCGTATAATCCACAAAATCAACCTCTTTAGGCTGCCAGCAACGATATGTAAGACTTCTGACACGGTTATTTACGCGGGCACACAAGGCACGATGTTTTAGCGGTGAACCCACCGCCTCATAAATATCGAGCAAAGACGAACCAATCCTTACTTCTTTATGGATATTATTGTTCTTACAATAAATCGTAATATAATCTGTATTATTTGTCATGTTGACAAAGATATGTATTTATTTGTGATACTTCAAACACAACTATTTGTTTTTTCTGTTCTATTCGCCATTTTATCTTGTCAAAAAGAAAGATAGTTCTACCGGGAAAATTACTTCTATAATAAACTTTCGTTCAACCACCGCAGGATAATTTGGTTCGTTTTATTATTTTTGTGCAGTTGAACATTCATTCTCATGATCGCCAGAAGCTATTTCATCAGCGCAATATTTTGTTTATTACTTTGTTCATGCGGCAAAGAGAATAAGCTCACCAATGCTTTGCTATACAAAGCCGAACAAATGTTGATGCAAAACCCGGACAGCACACTTCTGCTCTTATCACAAATACCGGAAAAAGAGGTCTTGAGAGATGTGGAACAGGCGAAATACTGTTTGCTATATACCGCTGCCACATTCAGAAACTACGAAACGCAATCGGACTCCATGATATCAATGGCTGTCAGATATTATGAAAAGCACGGAACGAAGTCACAAAAAGCGGAAGCTTATTATTATGCGGGATGTGTAGCGGAAGATTTGAATGACGCACCAAGAGCGCAAAACTATTACAAAAAAGCGCTTGAGAGCTGCAACTATTCCGGCAATTATTCTCTTTCGGGCAGAATTGCAAGCCGTATTGCCATGTTATATACAGAACAGTACGTTTACAATGCAGCTATTCCATATTTTGAAAAAGCGTTTGATTATTATTCTTTGGAAAACGACAGCGTAAGACAATCCGTCATATTACGCAATATGGGACGGGCCTATACAATGATGCACCAAACCGATCACGCAATCGAATATTATAGAAAAGCGCTCCTTTTCGCCGGTGATAACAAACAATCCATATTAAGCGAACTCGGCGATATCTATATTACAAAGGAAATGTACGACATCGCTTTTGAATACATACGGCGTTCACTTGAACAGTCTGCTATAACAGGAGAGCCTTATCATACCTATCTGTCTTACGGAAAACTGTTCTACCTGACCGGACAAAAGGATTCGGCTAATTATTATCTGACGAAAAGTCTTGACAGTCATGTTCCCGAAACATGCATAGACGCATATGAATTTCTTGCAAAAATAAAAAAGGACGAGAAGAATTGGGACGAGTACGCATACATCCAAGAACAACGGGAAATACTGGCAGAACAGATACACGAGCAAACTTATACCGAAACCGTAACGCAAATGGAGCATTTATACAATTACCAACACGCGGAAAAGGCTCTGACGGAATCGGAGATCCGAAATATGAATAAAAAATCCGTTATCCTGATATGTATCATCATCATCGCAATATTATCCATGCTGCTGATCATCGGTATCCATTATTTGAGAAAAGAGAAAGCGGAAAAATTATTGCAAAAACAGCGGTACGAAAAATGGAAAAAGGAACAACTTCGCAACAGTTGGGAACAAATCGAACCAAACAAACAGTATATTCTTCAATTAGAAAACAAACTGCATACTATTGATCTTGAAAACGGGCTTGCCGGCAAACTAATCTCCGAAGACGAATTTGAACAACTTTCGATGGAAAAAGAACGGTTATACATCGAAAACCGGAAAATAGAATATGCAAATAAAGAAAGACAACAACTAATCCGCCAAATAAGAAAAGCGGACATCTACCAAAAATTTCATGCGGAAGGCGGCTTTAAAGCAACCGAAAGCGATTGGTTGGAATTGCAAGACTTAATAAATCATACATTTCCCCAATTCCCTGAACAGTTGCATTCGTTATTGCCTAAAATATCAGACATAGAATTTAAGGTGTGTTGTTTAGTAAAAATCGAAGTTCCGACTGCTGACATCGCAAACACCATTAACAGGAGCCGGCAGTCCGTCACCATGATACGCAAAAGACTCTATCAAAAGATATATGGCGAAAACGGCAGCACGAAAGATTTCGACGAATTTATCGCTGGTTTGTAGTATATTTCGCCAACATAACACTGAAGTCATCTTGACTTTTCATTTTTATTTATTTTGTTGAGAAGAATTACCATAAATGCAATATAGTTAAACGCTTTCCAACTTGAGACAGTTGTGTCAAACCTGTTAAGCAAAGTTCT
>JAITVS010000382.1 GCA_031285685.1 Tannerella sp. | reverse complement strand
AAAAAATACATACATTTTGTTCGCTTTTTCTCACATATTTTCTTTTTTTGAAGTCCTGAAACACAGGTTTGGCACGGTGTTTGCAGAGAGAGAGAGAGAGAGAGAGAGAGCCACTACTATAATACACATCGCGCGCGCGTATTTTAAGAATTTTTTTTCCGGAATTTATACCTCATCGCAACATTGTTTTCGGCAATGCTGCGATTTTTTGTTTTTATATTACCTTAAAAATAGATTGTGCCTATGATGTTAATGAAAACGAGTAGATATTTACTAACTGTCAGTAAATAAAAAATTACAGGATAGCAAATAAAGTTAATTAGTAAAAATTATGAATACATGTAGAATTAAATAATTTATTTAAATGTTATGTTGCCATGTGCTTTTTTGTGTTCTCGTTTACATGGACGTCGGCACAGGTGTTTGTCATACTGGTAAATGAGAGCGGTGTACAGGAAGAATCACTCCCGGGGTTAATTTTTACGTGCAGAGAACCATCACTGGAACCGTTCTGAATGTAACCGGAAAATATTCTATCGCTGCGCTTGGTGAATAGTCTGTAAATATAAATAATGAAAATTTTTAATATTATTCCTAACCTAATATAGTATGAAATATAGTTTTATTAAATTTCTATTGATTTTATTTTGGGCTGTGCTTCTCGTACAGTGCCAAAAAGAGCGTGATGAGTATTATAAAGTTCCCGATTGGTCGTCGGGTAAGCCTATTTATGAAACCTTACAAGACAAAGGTAATTTTAGCAAGTATCTGCAATTGGCGGATAAAACTCACTATGCCGCGTCCCTCAAAGGTAATGGTCTGTGGACTGTGTTTGCACCCAATGACGCCGCTGTGGATGCCTGGTTGAAAGAAAAAGGCTATGCATCGGTAGATGATGTGTCGGTGTCTGTTGCAAATAAAGTGGTGGCATATTCCATGCTGTTCAATAAATACCGGTTCGATCAGTTGCCGCATGTGTTAAATGACGGATGGGACAGTCTCCAGAGCGTTAAAAAGAGAACGCTGTACTATGAAACCATACATAAAGAATTTTCTGGAATGGATTCTGTATGGGTGGTGGGTCCCACTATTTCTAATATGTATAGTACAAATGAAAATAATTACAAATATTTGCCGTATTATCTGGATGCTTATTTTGTCGAATCTGTCAGGTTATCGGCAAGCGACTACATAATGCTGTATCCTGCTTCGGAATATACAGGGAAAAATGTTCAGCGCGCTTCAGTATTGGAGCAGGATATAGTGGCAGGCAATGGATTCATTCACGAAACAGACAAGGTAAACGAACCGTTGCCAAACTTTGAGGATATATTGAAAGAGGCAGATTATTCCATGTTCAGATCATTGATAGAAGCCAAAAATCCTTTGGGACAACCTTATTTCTATCAATATTTAACGAATCCTTCGATTAGTGATTATTTCAGGAAAATGTATCCCATGCAAAACATTGAAGAGGTAAATATCAAGTTTTATAATTTACCTGTTCCGCTCAATTGCGAACGTTATGTTTCATCGGGATCAAGAAGTACCGGAGAAGGCGAATTAGGAGGGTATACACTTTTTGTGCCGAACAACGAAGGCGTACAGAAGTTTTATAAGGAAAGGCTTGCAGAGTATTATGGCGAGTATCCGGCAGGAATGGCAAAAGTCCCAGTCGAAATATGGTCATATTTCTTTAATGCACAGATGGTTGATGGATTGGTTTATCCCCAGCAATTCCGGTTGACTGCAAATTTTGCGGGAGATTATCTGAATGGAGAAGGAATCAGAGGTCCGGAATTAAATACTTCCGTATATTCGGACATCCGCCCTGCCAGCAACGGATTGTTCTATGGAGGTAACGATTATATAAAAACCAGCATGTTCGAAACGGTGTTTTCCGAAATATTACTGCGCTCCAAATATTCCATGATGCTGAATGCAATGGCCTTTTATTTTGGCACGACATTATCGACCGACTTGATGAAATCTCAGCTGAGTGGGGATCCTGACTGGGACTATACGGTATTGTTACTGTCGGATGAACAGCTCCAGCGCGAGGCGGAATCTCCTGGCGATGGTTTCAGCTGGGAACCGTTGACCAATGCCTATGGTTTCCGCCACTCATTCACAGATAACATCAGTTTTGCCGATACCCGGATGCAGCGTTTGATCCGGTCGCACGTTTTCAAACGGGTCAAGAGTTACAAACTTGATTTTAATGCCGGTAACCCAGAGTATGGTGGTTACGGCTATGCAGTGAACGAATACGGCGATATGATCCGTTTTAAAGACGGTAAAGTACAGATGCTCGGTAATTATGACAAAGCCGGCGACAGTCCCGAAGACAACTGGGTTACTGTTACACCAATAACATCAAGATCGTTTAACAATGGAACGGTCTACACGGTTGATAAACCCCTGCAATATTCCATTTGTACTGATGATGGGGTTGGCAGTTGTAATGAACGGCCGATGATAGACTATCTTCAAGAAGTCGCTGAAAGGAATCCTAATGTTTCGAAAAGTGTAGAATATCTGGTCGCCTTGCTGAATGGCAGTATTCTATCTTTAAGTGCTGATGCCTTTTATACTATTTTATTGCCTGATAATGCATCTATTGATCAGGCGGTGGCGGATAACGTAATTTCTACATTTGCATCAGACCAGGTAACGTTAACCAGAGCACTTGCTTTTTTCCAGTACCATATTCTTCCGGGAACGGTATTTGTGGATGACGGTTATGGGCAGTTGCAAATGCCCACAGGGAATATTGCGTATAGCCAGGATATAGCAACGCTTTATAAACTGCCTTTGTCGAGCACCTATCTGACAGTTAAGAAAGAAGCTGGGAAACTCTTTTTTGAAACTTACAGAAATCCGGCAAGAAGTTTTGCTTTTGTCGCACAGGGAGAAAACCGCAGCAATCAGTTCGGGGCGAAATCCGTCATACATGAGATTGACAACTATTTTTTACCACAAACAGAATAAAATCAAGATAACTTATGAATAATACATTTAAGATATTCAGCTGCGTTTTGTTGGCACTGTTTCTGTCGGGTTTATCCGCTATGGCGCAGGACAGGATATTAATCCGCGGTAAGGTAATTAATGCGGCAGATAGGAGCGAAACGCTTATTGGCGTTACTGTTGCCGAAACGGATCAGGATAACCGTATCATCCGTGGTACGACTACCGATATGAACGGCGATTACAGTATTACCGTAGATAATGTGGCAGGACGGAAATTAGTATTTTCCTACGTCGGGTTTAAATCACAAACGGTAGCAATTGGCAATCAGGCAGTTGTTAATATGTCTTTAGAAGAGGAATCCACTGAACTTGGCGCTGTAGAAATCATTGCACAACGGAGGGTATCGGTGGGGGCACTGAATATTTCTGAACGGGACATGACCTCATCATACAGTCGGCTGGATGCCAGGGAACTGGATGCGCTTCCGGTAGCGTCGATCGACCAAGCCCTGCAGGGGCGCATGGCAGGGGTCGACATCGTGGCAAACTCGGGACAGCCGGGCGCCGGCATGTCGATTCGCATCCGGGGAACTTCTTCCATCAACAGCGGTTCCGATCCGTTGATCGTGGTGAACGGCATACCTTATGAGACCGAAATTTCTTCGGATTTTGACTTCGCCACAGCCGATGAAGAAGGTTATTCACAGCTGTTAAACATATCGCCAAGCGATATTCAGGAAATCACCGTGCTGAAGGACGCCGCATCCACGGCGCAATACGGCAGTAAGGGAGCCAACGGGGTGTTAATGATTCGTACCAAGCGAGGAGCAATGGGTAAGCCGCGTATCACATACTCTGGAAAAGGCAATATAACGGTTCCACGCAAGCCGATTCCCACACTCAATGGCAACCAGTATTCCACCCTTATTCTGGAAGCGAATATGAATGCGGGTACTCCGTTGAATCTTGCTTCGTATCCTGAATTTGCACGCGACCCCAATAATCCCTATTATTTCTATAACTACGGGCAGAATACCGACTGGGTAAGCGAAGTGCAGAAAATTGCTTTCCAGCAGGATCATAACTTTTCTCTGTCCGGCGGCGGCGAGCGGGCCCAATACCGTATTTCAGCAGGTTATTTGGACGAAAAGGGCAATCAGAAAAATTCTGCTTATCGACGATTTTCTACAACTACGAGTTTGAATTACAGTATTTCCGATAAAATTGTTGTAGTGGCCGACTTCAATTATACGCACGGGACCAGGCTGGGGGCGTACATGACCGATATTCTGTCCAGTTCTTATACCAGGATGCCCAACCAAAGCATTTATGAATATACGGAAGACGGGATACGAACACCCAATTATTTTTCACCGACAACTCATGCGCAGGGAAGTTTTGCACAGAATAATGCATCGGATCGAAAGGGAGGGATTTATAATCCGGTAGCAATGCTTAACAACAGTGAATATAACACGATTACCGATCGTATTCGTCCTGTGTTTACACTGCAGTACAATATTTTAGAATGGTTGAATTATCAGGGAACATTGAGCTTCGACATTGGAAGTACCAAAAATAAAGGATTCCTTCCGAAGGCGGCTACAGGGTTGACATGGATTGACAATGCCGAAAACATGACGACAGATTCAGACCAGGAAACATTTAATATGCAGATAACAAACCAGTTGAATGTTTCTCCCAAAATCAGTGAACAGGTAGAATTTAGTGGACTCCTGAAATTCGTTACCACTAATAAGCATACGGACGCGTTCTCAACACGCACTTCAAATACGGCATCTGTCTTTTTGAAAGATCCATCCAATGAGTCGCGTGTTCTTTCCGCTAATTCCGGCATAACGCAGGAACGCAGCCTGCAAAGTACAGGTATTATGCATTGGAAATTTTTCGATAAATATATTGTTCAGGGTACTGTAAACTACGAAGGAAATTCCCGTTTCGGTGAGGGACACCGTTTTGGAGTGTTTCCAAGTGCAAGTATAAGATGGCGAGTTTCAGGCGAACCGTTCTTTAAAGATCTGAAGTTCCTGAATGATTTCAGTTTGCGTGCCACCTACGGAATAACAGGTAATGCGCCCGGCAAAAATTATTTATACTATAACCGATACGGGTCGTACGATTATACCTATCTGAATGATTTGGGTATGTATCCTGAAAGCATTGAATTGCGTGATCTTCGCTGGGAAAGGACAGGTGAACTTGATTTTGGGTTTAATATTATAGCGTTCAACAATCGTGTAAATATTGACTTCGACTGGTATAAGAGAACCACTGACGACCAAATGTTTAATAACGCGAATATACCCAGTACATCCGGTGTCGGGTCTATCACTATGAACGTGGGTACGGTAGAAAACCGGGGGTGGGAATTAAGCGTATTCACTACTCCTGTGCGCACGGGCGACTGGGAAGTGGATTTTCGCTTTAATTTGAGCCGC
>JAITVS010000351.1 GCA_031285685.1 Tannerella sp. | reverse complement strand
GAATTTGCTGATGGTGCCAAATCGTATTTACTCATCCAATCAAATGTTAACGGATAATATTCGGTATGATTATGCACCTCAACCATATCTATTTTCTTTTCCCGGATCAGTTTTTCATGCACATCATAGACTGTCGATTGATTATCCGGCCATCCGGGATGGTTCCATAAAATAACAGCGCCTTGCTTCCTTGCAATATCAATCGCTTCCAATGGATCATCCACCTGCAACGGATTTGAATCCGTAACAAACAATGCATTGAGGTGTCCGAGTGGCTTTTGCCGGGTAATTTCCGAGCCTCGAATAACGATAAAGCCGATTTGATCCGCCCTCTTTTTTGCAATCTTGTACGACTCGTTGAAATCCCCAAGCACTACATCTTTAAATGGGCGGTATTCGATATGATCCGTGATTGCAATCGCATCGTAGCCTTGTTGCCATGCTTCATTCACACGCACATCAGGCCATACTTTTCCATCGGAAAAAACAGTATGTACGTGGAAGTCGCATTTAAGCGTTTTGTATCCGCGAATATCAGGAATATGGATCACTTCCCGAATATCGCTTTTACCCAAATCGGTTTTCCATACATCATCATTACGCAACTGCGCCTCTGCAAAAAAAACAGAGCCGACAAATAATAATAGCAATGCTATACTTTTCATAATAGTATCAGTAATCACTTCGCTACACGCTCAAGCCATTTAACCATACTGAGCATTACGAGCATGGAAAGACCGGTCGCACCAACAAACACCAACCAGCAAACCCAGATAGGAACACTGGTATAAAGTATACCTCCTATAAACAGGATTGAATTACCGACTGCCGTCGCCGCGAGCCAGCATCCCTGCATCAGTCCCTGTAGATGAGGAGGAGCTACCTTAGATACGAACGACAATCCGAGAGGCGATATAAACAATTCGGCGACTGTAAGTATAAAATACAGCCCAACCATAACCCATGGTGTCACTTTCATTGCGTCTAACTCAGCAGCGCTCATTGTCGCCAATGATTCTTTCGCCGGTAATGCAAATGAAAATACCATAAGGAATACATAGGCAAGAGCTGCAATTCCCATACCTATTGCAATTTTCATCGGGGTTGAAGGCTCCTTCCCATTTTTCCTTAATGCTCCGAAAAGCCACATAATTAACGGAGTAAGAAATACGACAAAGAACGGATTTACACTCTGGAAAATTTCTGCACCCTTTATACTCGTAAAACCCAAATCGATATTTATGATATCCAGATTAACATAATCCCGTGCGAAATACGTAAGTGAATAACCATTCTGATGGAATGAAAGCCAAAAGAATATAACCACTCCAAAAACTGCAAATAACGCGTAAATACGTTGCCTTATTTCCTGAGCGCTCATTGCAATCTCCTCTTTAGACACAGCTGAAGCCCCTTTATTTTGAGCCGTAATTTTATTCGCCGGATCCGGGAACGTTTTTCTGTTTATTGTATAAACCACAAGAGAGATCAACATCGCTACAATGGCAGCACCAAAGGCATATTGAAAGCCTCTGTTAAACACATCTAAGTAACTATTTGAAAATGCAAGCATATCAGTAACAGCAGTCCCATCAATCATCGCATTATTAGCATATTGCGTCAGACGGGATACCGATTCTGCAGGCATTGAATTACCTTGAGCAATATATTGATGACATAATTCCGGAAGAGAAGCATTATAATCAAAATTATGGACTTTCAGCCACCAGTTACGAACACCTATCGCAATGAACGGAGCAAACATGGCGCCAATATTAATAAACATATAAAAAATCTGAAATCCGGCATCCCTCTTATCCGCATATTTAGGATTATCATACATTTGCCCGACCAGTGCCTGAAGATTACCTTTAAACAATCCGTTACCAAAAGAAATCACCAAAAGACCTACACACGTCAAAACCAGATACAGGCTTAGGTTAGGAACCGGTGTCGGAGTCGGTATCGCAATAATCAGGTATCCGACAGCCATCAGAACAATACCGATAAGAATTGTGCCCTTATAATTTTTTGTTTTATCGGCAATAAGTCCACCAACCAAAGCCAATAGGTATATGGAGGCATAAAACGCTGAATAGATATATCCAGTCGTTGTTTCTGACAATCCGAATTTTGACGAGATAAACAGTGTTAAAATCGCCATCATGATGTAAAATCCAAAGCGTTCTCCCATATTCGAAAGAGCCGCACCTAATAATCCTTTGGGATGATCTTTAAACATAGATATTAAATTTTTAGTTCTTATTTTGTATTTATTATTTCGTTATTTGCCTGATTGAACCGGTTTCCGGATAAAATACAACTTTTACCGGCTGTTTCTTATCTTCCAAGATAACCGGAGCAAGTGTTTCACGGGAGCCAAACTGAACAACAAGTGTTTCTTTTTTCAGTAAGGTCTTATTGTTTCGAATAACTTCCACACGCGCTTTTCCCGGCACATTATAAACAATACCTTTCATCATTTTAGCTTTTTTCTCAGCTTCTTTAGGATCAAGTTCCGGCGCACGTTCTATAGCTGTGAGATTTATATATACAGGCTCACCACCTAAATCATCCTCATCTAAAATCCCCAACTTGGTTGAAAAGCGAAATAGCACTTCCCGGTCAAGTTCATCTTCGGGCACAATGGAAACATCATAATAAGTCGTTTCCTTACTTTCTGTTCCGGTAAAAAGTTTTACCAGAGCCTTTTCCTGTTCCTCCAGCTTGCTGATAACGATTTTCATAGCTTCACCGTCAGGAGGCAGGTTATCAGCGTCACCGGTAAGAATATCCGTACGGCTTTCCCGTAAATGGTATATCTGTTTTGCTGCTACTTCCGCTTGTTTGGCTACAGAACCGGCCATCAATAAATCTTCCGTATAGACAGATGCAGGAGACATTGCCGTAGTCGTCTGTTCTACCTTCTTCTCTTCATCCGCAGATTCCGGAACATATTCATCATTTATGGCACATAACAAACCGTCACGTGTAAGATATGCAAAAGGTGCTACGGTTTTTTGTTTGAATTCTATTTTATATGTATTTTCCGGATCAGGAACTCCTTTATTTACAAGTGTTACCTTTCCGAGTTCATAATAAACAACATCCTCAGTTGCAACATCCTTTACCCCCAGATAACGCTCCGCATACCTGTAATAGGGTCCTGCTTTCACCGTCACTTTCGTAATCTCCGCATTTATGATAAATGACGTTTTAGGCAATGAATAAATAATTCCGTCTCCTGAAGCTTTGGTCGGCATAACTTTTTCCACACTAGTTTGTGCTGTCATTGTTACGGCACACAACAACAAACCGAATATTGATATATTATATTTCATCCTAATTTTATTATCAAAATTATTGCACAAAACTAAGTATTTTTTTGAAAGAGGCAAATTTTTTCAAAAGTAAAATGTATTTTTGTCCTCAAATACATAATCAAAAAAATTACATGATGGAAAATAATAATCAGAATCAAAAACAAAATCAAATTCAGGTAGAATTAACGGATGAAATCGCACAGGGAACTTATGCAAACCTGGCCATTATAGCTCATTCATCTTCCGAATTCATCATAGATTTCATCCGCATCGTGCCGGGAACACAAAAAGCTAAAGTTAAAAGTCGCATTATACTCACTCCCGATAATGCTAAAAGACTCTTGTTTGCACTTCAGGACAACATACAGAAATTTGAAGAAATGAATAAAAACGAAGGAGGCAACAACAATACTTTCGGCGAACTTTTACCACCCATAGGAGGTATCCCCGGCGAAGCTTAAGTAATACTATTCATCACAAAACACAAAAAACATCCGGTTTAATTTATCGTTTAACCGGATGTTTTTTTAATGAAACCTTCCCTGCGATCAGTTACTCAACCTCAAAGGCTTTCCAATATTTTTTTCAGAACCGCCTGAGCCGAAATTTCGCGGTTTGCTGCTTCAGGAATAACTATACTTTGCGGGCTTTCAATAACATCGTCTGTAACAATCATGTTACGACGAACAGGAAGGCAATGCATAAAATACGCATTATTTGTCAATGCCATTTTCTCCATATCAACCGTCCACGAGCGGTCGGTGCTAAGTACTTTTCCATAATCAGGATCTTTGTATGCAGCCCAACTTTTGGCATATATAAAATCGGCGCCGGCGAATGCTTTTCGCTGATCATATTCCACACATGCATTACCGACAAACTCCAGATCCAGATCATAGCCTTCGGGGTGAGTAATAACAAAATCATAATCGGTCGCATTCATCCATTCGGCAAAACTATTCGGAACAGCCTGCGGCAACGGACGGGGATGAGGCGCCCATGTCAAAACAACTTTCGGACGCTCGGTTTTCTTGTACTCTTCAATCGTGATCAGGTCAGCATAACTTTGCAACGGATGACGTGTAGCCGCTTCCATACTGAATACCGGTCGGCCGGAATATGCGATAAACTGACTCAGTATCTTCTCATTATAATCATCAGCTTTGCTTTCAAACTGCGCAAACGACCGTACACCGATCACATCACAGTAACATCCCATCACGGGTATCGCCTCCAGCAGATGTTCCGGTTTATCGCCATCCATCACCACACCACGCTCTGTTTCAAGTTTCCATGCGCCCTGATTAATGTCAAGAACCATTGTATTCATACCAAGATTCATTGCTGCCTTTTGTGTGCTTAGACGGGTACGAAGACTTGAATTAAAGAATATCATCATCAATGTTTTATTTCGCCCGAGTTCCGTATAACGAAACCGGTCTTTCTTTATCTCCAATGCTTCTCTTACAGCTTGTTTAACGTCGCCAATATCCTGTACCTTTGTAAAATGTCTCATATTCTTCTTATTTTTAAAACGGAGTGCAAGGTCGGAAAAATCCCGTACATTTGCAAGAATAAATAAAAAAACAGGACCAGCCAGTATGATGGCCAGTCCTATTTTTATTAAAACAGTTTATAATAAACTTATTTTTGATTCATATCAAAACTGAATTGTGATTTAAAATCTTTCAACGGTTCCTCATTAATCGTTACACCGTCAACATTAATAGCAAATTTCAATTTCTTCTTATCAATGGAATAACTTCCTTTATCTGTAGCAGAAATATCAACTTTTATCTCCTGAGTATTTTCGCTTAAAGATATTTTCAACTCAAGAGGTTTCGGGTCAAAAGTCATAACAACGCTATCTTTCGCCGTATTCATTGTCGCTTTATACCCAATCTCATATTTAACATCTCCAAGCGCTCCAATAATTGCTTCCACCAGTTCACTCGGAGCAATTGCCTTAACAATGTCATCCACAGGAAATTTTGCAAAATACACAGAATCATTTTTTACAGTTGCGCTAATGTCAGTACCTCCGGTTTGCTCAGCCTTACTTTCACTTGCATATGTTACAGGTGCCGCAACATACATTTTCCCCGAATATTCTCCTATTACAGCTTCCACTGTCGGTTCTTTCACCGGATCATCATCATCGTCACTACAAGATGCCATACCCAAAGAACAACCTACGACCATCAACGACATAAATAAATGTTTCAGTTTAGATTCATTTTTCATAATTCATAAGTTTAAATTGTTTATAATAATTATTACCTTATGTAAGATGCATGTTTTATTTAAACGCTGCATCATATAATTATAAAAAAACAAAATGAAACTTATGATTTGTTTTCATCTTTCATTCTTATTTAAAATTCCATATTAATTAAAAATTAAAAACAGAATAGATCTAATATAAAAATCTCGATTATAAACACTGAAAATCAACTACGTATTTGCCCATTACCTGTAATCAGATATTTATATGTTGTCAGTTCTTGTAAAGCCATCGGACCACGTGCATGCATTTTTTGAGTACTAATACCTATTTCCGCCCCAAAACCAAACTGGGCTCCATCAGTAAAAGCCGTCGAAACATTTACATATACACACGCAGCATCAACCCTCTGCATAAAGTCCTGTATAGCCTCCTCCGATTCAGAAATGATACATTCACTATGTTTTGAGCTGTTACAGGCTATATGAATCAATGCTTCTTCCCGGGAATTAACCGTTTTTATGCTCATTTTGTAATCCAGAAACTCCGTTCCGTAACTCTCTGATGTTGACGGCATCAACAAAGAAGAGGGATAATGACCGGATAACGCAGCCATCGATAAGTCATCCGCATATATCAATACATCACTGTCCGGCAACTTAGCACATATATAAGGTAAATCATCCAAACGGTCACGATGAACAATCAAGCAATCAAGCGCATTACAAACACTGACACGGCGTGTTTTGGCATTATTTATAATTTCACGGCCCTTCTCCTTATCCCCATCCCTGTCGAAATAGGTATGACAAATTCCCGCGCCTGTTTCTATAACAGGTACCCTGGCATTTTCCCGTACATAATTGATCAGGGAGCTGCTACCACGTGGTATCACCAAATCCACAGAACCGACTGCATGTAACAAAGCCGTCGTTGCATCATGTCCCGGAGGTAACAGTGTACAGACAGACGGATCAACCCCATGTTGTTTCAGCACATCATGTATAATCGTCACAAGCGCACGATTTGAGTTATCGGCATCAGATCCACCCTTCAGCAAACATACATTTCCGGATTTTATGCATAGGGAAAACACATCGAATGTTACATTCGGACGTGCCTCATAAACAATACCTATTACCCCGAAAGGTACGGAGACCTTGCGTATTCTCATACCGTTAGGGTGTACTGTTTCATTTAAAATTTTATTCAGAGGTGAGGGCAATAACGTGACCTGCCTCATGTCATTTGCAATTCCGTCAATACGCTCTGAGGTCAGCTTTAACCGGTCATACTTCGGATTTGACTCTTCCATTTGCGACAAATCTTCTTGATTTGCAACAAGCACTGCATTTTTTGCTCTTAATAAAGCTTCGGCCGTATCGTTTAATATTTCATTTATCTTCGCTTCACTGATATTTATCAATGCACTTACAGCAGATGCAGCCTCTTTTATCAGAATATTACTTTTCATAATTTATATTTATTACAAATAACCCTTATCGAAACGCT
Source organism: Tannerella sp. (assembly GCA_031285685.1). Lineage (GTDB taxonomy): Bacteria > Bacteroidota > Bacteroidia > Bacteroidales > Tannerellaceae > Tannerella. Next base: position 327 of record JAITVS010000351.1, on the reverse strand, counting down.
CCTGTTTTACCGGATAAACATCCCCATGAGGATTATCCTTCCAGATATAAATAATCATAATGAACAAGAGGTTTGGCAGAACGTTTGCCGATCCGTGCCCGGGCCTCATCACTGCCATATCCGGCACATCCCACGCCAATCTGCGTACCTTTACTATCCAATATTTTAATAATATCGTCTTTTTCAAAATCACCTTCTATACGGGTTACTCCTACAAATAATATACTCGTTGCTTTGGGCTGGAGTAAAGCTTCACGAGCGCCATCATTGACATAAACCTCTCCTTTGGCAAATCCTTCGGAATGGGCAATCCATTTTTTAACGTTA
>JAITVS010000301.1 GCA_031285685.1 Tannerella sp. | reverse complement strand
ATATATAAAGCCGAACCGTAAACTTTCGGCACAGGATGTACAGAATGGTATGCGTGATCATTATGAAGGTACGGATCTTGATATGACAAAAGATGCGGGAGCAGGGCCTTATAAGGTTCCTTACCGTTGGCGTCCGATGCATTTTGAAGTAGATGGACAGGAATACTTGAATGAGCGTGCTATCGCGACTCAACAGTCCGGATTTGTCATTGTGCCGCAAATGAGAAATTGGCTGCCTGACGCTGTCGGCGGTATTCTTTGGTTTGCTGTTGATGATGCGGATATGGCGGTATTCAATCCGGTATATTGTTCTTCGCTTGCGGTACCTGAATGCTATCGTGTAGGTAATGGCGATCTGTATAATTTTTCATGGACTTCGGCATTCTGGATACATAACTGGGTGGCGAATATGGCTTACGGTAAATATGATTTTATGATCAAGGATATCCGGAAGGTGCAGCAGGAACTGGAAAACGGGTATCGGAACGCAATTCCTGCAATTGATAAAGCTGCAACGGAATTATATAATAAAGATCCGGAAGAAGCGCGCCGTTTTCTTACCTGGTACAGTCGAACTACGGCAGACGATGCAACTGTGCATTGGAAACAGCTGGGTGAATATCTGTTGGTAAAGTATATTGACGGGAATGTGAAAAAGGAGGAAAACGGACATTTTAAACGTACTCCGTATGGAATGCCGGCATCTCCTGATTTTCCGGGATATGACGAAGATTATTACCGGTCGATCGTAAATAGCGCCGGAGACAGATTGAGAGTGAAATGAATTCAACCAAACTAAATATTAGAGATATGAAAAAATTAGTATTTTTAACAGTATGCTTAGTTGCTTTCGTGACAGGTGGTTTTGCTCAGAATAGCTATAAAGGAGAAAAAGGAGTTTCTTCTGTTGGTGGAATATTGGGATATGCAGTTGATAACGAGACTGTCGTTTTAGGTGTTGACTACAGGTATAATATTAAAAACCAGATACGTTTGGCGCCGTCGATTTTATATGCAGTAAAAAATGATGATATAAGTACATGGTATGTAAATGCGGATGCACATTATCTGATACGTATGACGGATAAAATGACATTGTATCCGGTTGGAGGTCTCGGACTTTCTATTTGGAATTTTGATAACGTTACTGTGTTGAAAGATGGTGAAGTAAGTGGGGATACGGAGACGAAAGTACGCTTGGGACTTAATCTGGGTTTTGGAGGAGAGATGCGTGTAACTCAGGATATAATCGTTGGAGCGGAATTCAGATATAACCTGACGAACAGGCATTACGATCAGGCGATGATCCTGACGCGTGTAGCATATTATTTCTAAATAAGAACAGTAAGTGAGTATTTGACGAAGGCAGGATAATAATGGCAAAAACAAAATCCGTATATGTGTGTTCCAATTGTGGGGCCGAATCCCTGAAGTGGATAGGCAAGTGTCCGTCATGCGGCGAATGGAATACCTATGTGGAAGAGGTTATTAAAAAAGAGTCTGCCGCACAACGTTCGATTCCCGGCGTGGAACGAAGCGGTGTAAAGTTGCAGCTTCTGCGTGATGTGACATCGGAAGAAGAGACTCGCCTGGACTTATCTGATGCCGAACTTAACCGGGTACTTGGGGGCGGACTTGTTAAAGGTTCTCTTGTCCTTATCGGTGGCGAACCGGGTATTGGTAAATCCACGCTCGTATTGCAGACTGTCCTGAAATCAAAAGATTTACGTACTATGTATGTTTCCGGAGAGGAAAGTGCGCAACAGCTGAAACTGCGTGCAGACCGTTTATCCGACGGTAGTGCTGGTATAGAGAATTGCTATATTCTTTGTGAAACCAATCTGGAACAGATTTTTGTGCAGGCGCATAATCTTCAGCCGGATTTATTGATCATAGATTCCATACAAACCATGTTCACGGAAATGGCGGAATCTTCTCCGGGAAGTGTTACACAGGTGCGTGAATGCAGTGCAATGATATTGAAATACGCCAAAGAAACCGGAACGCCGGTATTACTGATAGGACATATCAATAAAGAAGGTAGTCTTGCCGGGCCTAAGGTGCTGGAACATATTGTAGATACGGTTTTGCAGTTTGAAGGTGACCAGCACTATATGTATCGCATTCTGCGCAGTATAAAAAACCGTTTCGGAAGCACATCGGAACTTGGTATTTATGAAATGCGCCAAAATGGGCTTCGTCAGGTCAGTAATCCTTCGGAATTATTGTTGACGGAGAATCATGAAGGGTTGAGTGGTGTGGCAATAGCTGCGGCTGTAGAAGGGGTACGCCCGTTTTTAATAGAAACCCAGTCCCTAGTAAGCTCTGCTGTTTACGGAAATCCGCAACGTAGCGCCACGGGGTTTGATATACGTCGCATGAATATGCTATTGGCCGTATTGGAAAAACGTGCAGGCTTCAAGCTTGCACAAAAGGATGTCTTTCTGAATATAGCCGGAGGTTTACGGGTCAATGACCCTGCGATGGATTTGTCCGTTATCAGCGCCGTATTGTCATCCAGCCTGGATATCGCTATAGATCGTGGTGTCTGTATGGCCGGGGAAGTCGGATTATCCGGTGAGATTCGTCCGGTGACCCGTATAGAACAACGCATCCAGGAAGCAGAGAAGCTTGGCTTTTCACGTATTATAATACCCAAAATGAAGGGAGTTGAAGACCTGAAAGCCCGGATTGAAGTTAAAAAAGTACGGAAAGTGGAAGAAGCGTTCCGGGAGTTGTTCGGATAAAAGTTTCCCTGCGATAGTGCTAGTGTCTTCAAACGATGATATATCTCTTCTGGCCTTAGTGTTAAGCATTAAATGATGAACACATGAAACGAAAAGCCATTTATTTATTATTGATACTCACAATGTTCAGTTGTGAATATAAGTTGCATGATAATTTTGTAGAGATTGAGAAGCCGGATAATGAAATTGCTATCGGCATCCAACTGGATGCGGAAAGCAACGGAGAGACTCTTTACCTGTCCGAAAGCAACAATATCCGTTTTGATCTGGAGACGTCCGGGCATGAAATTCAGCGTTGTATATTCAAATTAGGTAGCCGGGAATGGCGATTTGATAGTCCGACCGGAACGTTTTACATTTCGGGTTACGGACATGAAAGCGGATTGGATACCATGACTTGCGATGTTTATGTGGCAAGTGGCACCGGCAGTATTGCGGACCAGATCGGTGCCGAATCTTTTTACGGTACATTCAGCTGGCCGGTCGTTTTTTTGGTGGAGCCTGCGTCGAGCCTTGTCCATACGGTCGATGATGAAGGTTTTCTGAAACTGTCATGGAAAAAGCCGGCTTTGATTGAGGCTGATTTTGTCTGTTATAAAATATATTATGGCAATGATATTTGTGCTGTTATCGATGATGTTGATCAACTTTCGTATGTCTGTAAATCTTATTTTGGCGAGCAGGGATACTTTACTGTAATAGCGGAAATGAAAGATGCGGACAAACGATGGAATCTTGGTCAGGTATTTTTATCTGCCGATATCGGGATCACAGCCGACTATTCACAAAACGACAGTATTAAGGTTCGTTGGGACAATCCGTATAATGCGGCGGTCTGTGTCATTATAAACGAGGATACGTTGGTTTCTTATACGAAAGACAAATCGGCCTATATTCCCCGCTTGTTCGGGCATGCGGATCAGAATGTCCGGTTCGTATTTTTCCCCTATTATGAAGAAGACAGACTTATGGATAAATCGATGACACAGTTTGTGTTCTTGTCTTTAAGTTCCGGTCTTCTGATCGCTCTGGAATTCAATTATCCCCGGTTTGGTTATAATCTGGCAGAGGATGTATTATACGTAAGTTCGTATCGTGAAGTTACAAGCCTTTTTTTGCCGGATTGTAAAAAAATAGCAACATACGAAGGCGATATAAGCATTGAATGGAGTAATGCGGAAACATATTCCGCCCCTCTGGATCACTCTAAAATGGCCGTCAGGTATCACCGGATTATCGAATTGTTTGAGGGAAAAGAGATGAAATCCGTAAAAACAATCCTCTGCCAACCTTATGATGGCTTCACAGGCCCCGTATCTGTTACGAAAGACGATAAACTGATCTGTTTCGTGCATGATTATGCCGGCAACAATATAAAAGGACTTGTTTATAATGCGACAACGGGTGTTTTGGAAATGCGATACGATCTTCCGTTTGGCTGTTATTATAGCCTGGATAATTCCAAAATGTCTTCCGATTTGCGTTACCTGACTTTTTCCAACGGAAGTTCTTTGTTAGTTATAACAATTGAAAATTATCAGGTGACGAATACCCGGGAATTGAATCTTTTGTATGCGAGTCATTGTTTTCATCCTTTTAAGCCGGAAGAAATGTATGTTTCTTCCAACGGGAAAGTGTATTTATATGATTGTAAAGATCTGTCTGTGAAAAATGTATGGGATTATCCGGGAATGAATGTAGGGAATATTGATCCCAAGACCGGTTATTTGTTAGTCTATGGCTCGGGATATGCGAAAATAATAGATACCGAAACAAAACAACTTTTGTTTACGATGCCTGTTGATGACAGGAATGAAATCAGTCTGTTCGGAAATATGTTGATATCAAAAGCCGGTTATGCATTAAACCTTGATAAATACCTGATAAAATGAAAAAACTGATTATTTTGTGCATCCTGTTTGCAGGTTGCTATCCGGCGCTACGGGCTCAGGAATTGACGATTGAATATAATTTCGGATACGGTACATTTTGCATGAAAGAATTGAAGGACTATCTTTCGGATCTTACGCCGGAATTTAATACGGGCAGCGGGTACGAATATACACTAAAGAATGTGAGGATAACGGATAATTTTCCCGGGCATTGGATCCATCAGGCGAAGGTGGGTATTGAAATTACGAAAGTTCACCAGGTCGGATTATCACTTGATTTTATGAATACGGCCGGTCAGAAGGCTGTGTCCGATTATTCCGGCTATTATTATTTGAAGTTCCGGACGAAAGGTCTGCGTTTGGGTGGATTTTATCGTTATACTCCGCCCGCCTGGTCAACCGGCGTCGTGCGCCCTTATCTGATGCTTACGGCCGGAACGGTTTTTAATGATGGTCAGGTGGAAGAGGCATTGGAAATCTATGATTTGGATAAATACGGCGAAGACCTATCTATGGATGGCGTTAACTTCTTTGTCGAACCGGCAATAGGATGCAAGGTCCGGCTGCACGAAAGTTTTGCGCTTAACCTGAATGCCGGCTATCAGTTTGATCTTACGAAAAGATTTGAATATAAAGGAGAAAAAGCCGATATTGCTCCGACCTGGAGCGGCTTGCGTGTATAGGGAGGCGTGATTTTTTACATCTCGCTACGGTAACGGCATGAGTGAAAAGGCTGCTTTTTTGAGTTAAAGAAGGAGAAGATGATAAAAGAATTACGGTTACGGATTTTGCCCGAAGAGGCAGTTAATGAACAGTCATTGCGTGTGGTAGTTTGTCGTGAGACGGGTGAAAATCCGGAAGCAATCCATGCGATACGCGTACTGAAGCGCTCGATCGACGCCCGGCAACGAATGGTTTTTGTGAATATATCATTAAGGGTTTTTATCAATGAAGAACCTGTAGGTGATGAGTTTGAGACAATTGAGTATGAGGATGTTTCAGGTGCGAGGCCAGTGATTGTGGTAGGCGCCGGTCCGGGAGGATTATTTGCAGCACTTCGCCTGATCGAACTTGGATTGCGACCGGTTGTTATTGAACGGGGGAAGAATGTTCGTGACCGGAAAAAAGATATCGCGCTTATAAGTCGTGAACATCGTGTCAATCCGGAGTCTAATTATTGTTTCGGTGAGGGTGGTGCGGGCGCTTATTCCGACGGAAAATTATATACCCGTAGTAAGAAGCGTGGTTCCGTTGACCGGATTCTACATGTTTTCTGCCAGCATGGTGCCAGTACGTCGATCTTATCCGACGCGCATCCGCATATCGGAACGGACAAGCTACCTCGTGTAATTGAAAATATGCGTAACCGGATTATACAATCCGGCGGCGAAGTGCATTTCGAAACGTGCATGGAATCGTTGATCATAAAGAATAATGAAGTGATCGGCGTGCAGGCGCGCGACGGCCGTTTGTTTATGGGGCCGGTCATATTAGCAACCGGACATTCTGCGCGGGATGTGTATCGTTATCTGGCCTCTCAGAATATTGCAATTGAAGCAAAAGGCATTGCTGTCGGCGTGCGCCTTGAACATCCGCAGTTACTTGTTGATCAGATCCGCTATCATAATAAAAACGGAAGGGGAGAGTTTCTTCCGGCGGCAGAGTATAGTTTTGTTGCACAATCCACAGGCAGGGGAGTCTATTCATTCTGTATGTGTCCCGGCGGATTTGTCGTGCCTGCGGCAAGTGGACCGGAAGAGGTTGTCGTAAATGGAATGTCGCCTTCAAACCGCAGTTCCCAATGGGCGAATTCCGGTATGGTTGTCGAAATACGACCGGAAGATTTGTTAAACAAGGATTTGAATATGCATGATGCAGGATTGAATATTTCCACAGATCCGATATCTATATTGCCGGATGGCTTGTCCGGTCACTTATCCATGATGTATTTTCAGGAGCAATTGGAGCAGCTATGCTGGATAAACGGAGGCATGAAACAAACGGCCCCTGCGCAACGAATGGCGGATTTTGTACGGAAGCGTAACTCATCGGATTTGCCTGTTTCATCCTATACGCCCGGATTATTGGCTTCTCCGCTACATTTCTGGATGCCGGAATTTATTACGTCCCGTTTGCGTGACGGTTTTCGTCAATTTGAAAAAGTGTCGCATGGTTTTCTGACAGACGAGGCGTGTATGATCGGCGTAGAAACGCGAACATCGTCTCCTGTACGCATTTTGCGTGACCGGGAGACGATGCAACATATAACATTGAAAGGACTGTATCCCTGTGGAGAAGGCGCCGGTTATGCCGGCGGTATCGTTTCGGCCGCTATCGACGGCGAACTTTGTGCTGAACGGGCGGCCTCATTGTGATTATTATTATTCCGGAGATGAATATACAAGTCGTGCATCACCTATGCTCTTATGCGGTATGTCGTGAGTAACATAGATGTATTGTAAATCCGGATTGCCGTAACACTGGAGAGAATGTAATTCTTTGTTTTTTCTTAAATCCAGTTCTTTTAATAGGCAGTTTTCGCAATACAATGTTTGTAATTTTGTGAAAGGCTCTATCGACAAAGTTGAAATAGGGCTACGGGAACATTCTAATAGAATCAGATTCGGGCAACGAGTAATGTTGAAGGTGTTGGATTCTGTACATATTAGTTCTTCCAATGAATTACAATCGGAAATATTAAGTGCTACTGCATGGTTTGTACGACACTTTTTTAATGCCGGACAATTTGCTATATTGAATGTTATATTTCCACTCTTGGAAATATGTGCAGAAAACGACTCTAAAAGCGGCAATCCGTTCACATTCATATTATTTGTATAGGTTACATCTTCTGAATAGTTTTTTATGCTACATATCTTGAGCGTATTGCATTTGCTTATATCAATGGGAGTATTGGCAATAGTACAAGACAGGTCTTCTAATTGGGTTTGATTACTCAGATCGACAGTTTCCACATCTTCTATTAATCCGCAATGTAATATTTTTAATTTGCTGTTGTTTTTTATATCGTTTATAATATTTTCGACATAAACTTCTTCCAGTTCTGTATTTTTTGAAATGTCGATATCCCCGTAATACCTGATCTTTTTTAATGATGTGCATGAACTGATATCTAATGAGTTGAGGAAAAAAGGAAATCCGTTAAGATCAATAGATTTTAAAGAAAGACATCCGTCAAGATCAAGGATTGATGATTCTTCGCCATCGTCGCCATAGTATGCTGTACGTTCAATTTTTAAATCTTCCAGTTTATCACATCCGGAAATATCTATTAGAGAAAATTTGCCCATCTTACAATCAAAGACCGTTAGCGGACTGCCTTTTGCCTCAATAGTCCCGGCTTTGTAGATGACTAAAATTAATTTTTCCAGTGCATTGTAGTTTTTTAATTCGCCGGTTAATTGTAGTTCATTTCCAATACAGGTTAATTCTTTCAGATTCGTATTATTACTTAAATCTAATGAAGTAAGCTTATAATTATTTTTGCATGATAGTATTTCCAAATTATTATTATTCATGCGAATCAGTAGTTGAAAACCTAACGAATCGCAAGATGTTTAAAATATTTATTATCAACAAAATAAATGCATTAACATTTGTTCAATCCCCTAGGAATCATTAAC
>JAITVS010000160.1 GCA_031285685.1 Tannerella sp. | reverse complement strand
AAATAAAGCCATATTCTATTATATCGCCGACGAACGTGTTGACTTCCGTCAACTGATAAAAGTGCTGGCGGAAACATTCCATATACGTATAGAAATGAAACAGATCGGTGCACGTCAGGAAGCCGGACGCATCGGAGGTATCGGCCCGTGCGGTCGTGAACTTTGCTGTTCTGCATGGATGAGCAGCTTTATTTCCGTTGCTACGGACGCAGCCCGCTTTCAGGATTTATCAATGAATCCTCAGAAGCTTGCCGGACAATGTGCAAAACTGAAATGTTGTCTTAATTATGAAGTAGACGCCTATGTCGAAGGACGTAAACAACTTCCTCCACGCAAGGCGGAACTATATACCAAAGACAGCATATATTATCATTTCAAGACTGACATCTTCAAAAAAGAAATTACATATTCTACAGACAAAAATATTCCGGCCAACCTTACTGCTATTACGTCAAAACGCGCTTTTGAAATAATAACGATGAATAAAAACGGAGAAAAGCCATTCTCCCTGCTCAGTGATACGGAAATAAAAGAAGAAAAACGTGATTCCAAAGATATACTTGATGATAGTGTTTCACGTTTCGACAAGCAAAAAAAGAAAAAGAAGAAAAAGCCTAACAATAATATGAGGAACAGGCAAAACGACAGGCTTCCAAATGATACGAATAATGTGCCCGCACAACAGAAAAGAAATCCGAACACCGGGTCTGCGACTCCCAATGATAAGCCAAACAATGGGTAGAAATGCATAAACATTTATTAAAAAACATTTCAACCGCCCTTATCTCTTCATGTTTTTTCTTTTCATGCAGCAAAGATACCGTGTATAACGAATTTCAACCGGTACAGCAAAACGTGTGGGACAAGCACTCCGAATATTTTTTCAATTTTGAGATCAACGACAATTCCCTTCCATACAACATATCCCTGCAATTACGCAACAGCGACATATATCCATATCAAAATTTATGGATTCTTTTCAATGAGCTACAACCATCTGAAGTTTTCATAAAAGATACAATTGAATTCATGCTTGCGGATGATTTTGGAAAATGGACAGGAAACGGCATTACTCTTTTTCAAAACCAGATACCAATAAGAAAAAACTATCACTTCCCCGACACAGGAAAATACACAATCAGCATACAACATGGTATGCGCGATGATAAGCTGAAAGGGATAGAAGACATCGGTTTACTTATAGAAAAAGCAAAATAAGAAATTATACCTCTTCCTTTCGCCCGGAATCTATTCGCAGAAAGATAAACAATAAGATTGTAAATCCCCACAAAGACGAACCGCCATAACTAAAAAACGGCAAAGGTATCCCAATAACAGGGGTCAGACCTGTTACCATTCCCACATTGACGATTGCGTGAAAAAAGAATATAGACACGACACTATACCCATACACTCTTCCAAAGGTGGTATCCTGGCGTTCTGCAAGAGATATCAGACGCAACAGAAACATACCATAAATCAATATTACAAAAAACGAACCCAAAAAACCGAATTCTTCTCCTACGGTACAAAATATAAAATCAGTATCCTGCTCCGGCACATATTTTAATTTGGTTTGTGTACCATTGAGAAATCCTTTCCCCCAAAAACCGCCGGAACCAATCGCAATCTTTGACTGATTAACATTATATCCGGCGCCTGCGGGATCATTCTCCAGCCCCAACGCGACTTTAATACGCAGCTGCTGATGGGGCTCCAAAACCTCATCAAAAACATAATCCACCGAAAAAAGAAATCCGACGGAGACAAGTGCAAAAAGAGCTAATAATGCATACTGCCAGACAATTTTTTTAATCGAATATAAAATAAGATATAATGACAAACAAATAATAAGTCCTACAGCTACCCAGACAAAATTAAATGCATAAAAAAGTGAAACCGCATATGCCGCAACACCGACAAATGCTATAATACCCAAAAAGTAGTTCGACAATGCAGACTCTTTCAGTACAAATCGTAACATAATACAAATGATGGCAAGAATTATACACGCAACAACGAGTTCGCCAACCGGTGTAAAATTCCAGATAAAGGATTCGTATTTCAGCTCAACAATAAAAAACATTGCAGCGCATAAACTTGTCAATAGCACATATCCGGACATACCCTCACGATAAAAAACAAGGGCAAAGGCCAGAAAGACAAGAGAAGAACCGGTCTCTTTCTGCAGAATAATGCACAACATAGGGGCCAATACAATCAGTGCGGAAATCATGAAATTTTTCCCTTTCAACAGATTAAATTCATATGTATTCATGAATTTGGCAAGTGCAAGAGCTGTTGCAAATTTGGCAAATTCGGCCGGTTGCAAACGAATGGAGGATGTTATAACTAACCATGAACGGGACCCTTTTATATCGGGGGCAAGAAATATGGTCAAGATCAGCAGTATCAGCATCAGACCATATATCGGGTAGGCAAAAGTTTCGAAAAAATTCTTGTCAAGCATCATGATCATAAAAATAAGTACGATCGATGTACCTATCCAGATAAGCTGCATACCCGGCCGGCCGGAAGGATCAAAAAAACTGGGGTTATCAAAATCGTAACTCGCGCCGCATATACTTATCCATCCCGCTGTTATCATGATAACATACAGAATGATCGTAAACCAGTCTACGGTTTTCCATATACTCGTCTTACTATTCGGCATTCTCTTCCTCTTTTTCCTTTTTAATATAGTTCATAGATCCGGGACGTGTATTCCAGTTTATCATTTGAGTTTCGAGCCATTTACTCGCATCCGAGACTTCACCATAAAAATATTTCTCAAGCATGAGCTTTGCCATCGGTACGGCCACTGTCGCACCAAAACCTCCGTTCTCCACGTATACGACAATCGCCACCTTCGGATTATCCATCGGCGCAAAAGAGATGCAAGCCGAGTGGTCCCGGCCATGAGGATTTTGTACGGTACCTGTTTTGCCACAAACATTTATATCAGGTAAAGCCAATCCTCTACAAGTACCGCCTGTAACAGCCGCCCGCATCCCTTCAACCATATATTCATAATACTCCTGTTGGACACTTGTATACTTTTTAGTTCTGTATTGCTCTTCCAACGGTGTATCCTGTATTTCGCGAACAACATGAGGGACAACATAGTAACCGCGATTGGCAATTGTCGCGGCAAGATTACAGATTTGCAGAGGAGTGGCGTTTATTTCTCCCTGACCAATGGATATGGATATAATACTGCTGGAATTCCATCTGTTATTATACACTTTATCATAGACCTTACTGTTCGGAATATATCCGCGGCTTTCTCCCGGCAAATCAACACCTAAAGGATAACCATACCCCATAGAAACGATATGATTCTTCCATACTTCGAATGCTTCCTGTATCGTTTTATAGCGGGAGCGGCTATCCAGCATATCACGCAATCCCCAACAGTAATAAGCATTGCACGATGTTGCCAGCGAAGGGATCAGAGAGATGGGCGAAAAATGAGGATGACATTTAGGACGTCCTCCGAGATAAGGATATCCGCCGGCACAGGTATAAGTTTTATCTTTCGTTATCACACCTTCCTGCAAAAATATGAGCGCTTGTGCCGGCTTAAAGGTCGAACCGGGAGAATAGGAACCCATAATGGAACGGTCTAACAGCGGCCTCTGGGGATCACGTTCCAGCATCAGATGATTTTGTCCCCGTTGTCGCCCGATAAGAAGACTCGGATCATAGGAAGGTGAGGATACAAGACATAAGATTTCTCCTGTGGATGGTTCTATCATGACGATAGCGCCCTGTTTATCCTGCATAATTTTTTCTCCGTAAGCCTGCAGATCCACATCAATAGACAATGTTATATTCTTTCCGGAAACAGGCGCCACATCATGCTTTCCGTCTTCGTATTTACCCTTGATACGTCCGTGAACATCACGCAGCAGGATTTCCACTCCTTTTTCACCACGTAATATTTTCTCGTATGAACGCTCAACGCCCGACTTTCCGGAATAGTCCCTCTGTACATAATAGTCATCATTTTCAATATCTTTCCGGCTTACTTCACCCACATTGCCCAGCACATTGGCAGCGTTGACATACCCGTATTCGCGTAATGCACGGTTACGGATATAAAATCCGGGGAATTTATAAAGTTTTTCCTGCAAAACCCCATATTCATTGACGGAAAGCTGATTCATAAACTCTTGCGGAACATAAGAAGATCCGCGACCCATGTTTTTTATGGATGCTATACGGGCATCAAAACTCTCTCTTGTTATCCCCAGCGTCCGGCAAAAATCAAGCGTATCAAACGGCTGCACTTCGCGCATGATAACCATCATATCATACGAAGGCTGATTATATACAAGCAATTTGCCGTTACGATCATATATTACTCCCCGCGAAGGGTAAAGAGTACGTCTCTGAAACGCGTTACTATCGGCCCACTTCTTACTATCATCACTCATTATTTGCAAAAAGAGTAGCCTTATAACAAATATAAGTAATAATATAATGACAGTACCGGCAATTATATACCTCCGGTTATCATAAATATATTTTTGCTTGTCATTCACTGCTTTTTACTTTACCCAGATTAAACGCTTCAATAATAAACATCAGCAATGATGTAAGCAAAATACTCGATAACATACGCGTAATCATCAGCATAGGTTGAAACAAACTGAATGATTCTACTAAAAACAGTACAATATGATGAAGAGTTACCAATATAAATGCATAACGCATAAATTTACCGAATCCGAATAACTGATAAGATGGAATACTCCCATCCGGCAGTTCCTTCATATCAACAAATCGCTCCAGTAAAGGCATACGAATAAAACCGATAAAAGAACATGCGGCAGCATGCATTCCGAATGTATTGGAAAATACATCAATGGTGAGTCCGAGAAGAAACGATATAATCGTCACGTTCGAACGTGTCATATCAACCGGAAATTTCAATATTGCATAGAGATATACAAAAGGTGTTATGATTCCAAACAAGTGAATATTATTCATAACAAGTACCTGCAATAATACAAATACAATGAAATAGATAATCACCCGGAACCATACGTTAATCATTTTTCCTCGCCTCCTGTTCTATTACTTTTTGCTCTGACTGAGATCTGTTATCAATAACACACAAAGCGTTCAACGAGTGGAAATCCGTAGCCAAACGTACTTTCAAGGAATAAAAGTTATCATCATTTTGTTTGTTATAAGACTCTACAATACCAACCATAATTCCCGGCGGAAAAACAGCCGAGTAACCGCTTGTCACAATCGTATCGCCAGTCTGAAACGTTGCATGAGTAGGTAATTGTTCCAGATAAGCATATTCCGCATCGCCACCTTTCCAGGACAAAGCCCCGAAATAATTCGTATGCTGTACCTTACAGTTCACTTTGAATTTTACGTTCAACAATGATATAACAACTGAATAATGGTCATTTACAGTAGCTACGATCCCGACGATACCCTGCGGAGAAACAACTCCCATATCCGGACGTATGCCATCATTCGCCCCTTTATTGATTGTAATATAATTATTCATATATGCGGTACTGTTATTCACAACCCCGGCCGTAATATATTCATAAATATAATTCCCGCTAAAAAGACTATCCGTAAATATCGTGTCTTTTAAAAATACCTGACCGAAAGACGTTGAATCCACTTTTATACCATTAAGCTGCTCACGCAACTTAAGCACTTCCATTTCAAGTAAACTGCTACGCTCAAGCAATTCCTGATTTACTTTTTGCAGGTCAAAATAAGAAAAAACAGTGCCGGATACAGATGAGATACTGCCCGTAATCACATTTGCCGAGCTTAACATCATATTCCGCTGGTAAACGTTATTTCTATAAATCAGTGCAAACGAAATTACCTCACATAATATAAATATAAACCAGTGTCTTTTAGCAACAATAAACGCCAGCAGTTTTTGCATAACGAGAATTAACTCTTATAGAGGAAATTGAACTTATTCAGATTCTTCAACGCAACACCGGTACCACGGGCGACAGCGCGAAGCGGATCTTCCGCCACATGAAATTGAATGTTTATTTTATCTGTCAGACGTTTCTCCAAACCACGCATCAAAGCGCCTCCTCCCGTAAGAAAAATACCATTGCGAACAATATCGGCATATAGTTCCGGAGGCGTATTTTCCAATGTATTCATAATCGTTGTCTCTATTTTCAATATCGACTTATCCAGACAATGGGCTATTTCCTGATAGGAAATAGGCACCTCCATCGGTAAAGATGTCATCTGATTCGGACCATGAACGACAAAATCATCGGGCGGATTTTCCAAAGATGTAAGTACTGAGCCCACATTTATTTTTATTTGCTCGGCCGTACGCTCTCCGACCCTCACATTATGCTGACGCCGCATATATTCCATAATATCTTCCGTAAAAACATCACCGGCTGTTCGGATCGACGTTTTTGTAACGATACCACCAAGCGAAATAACCGCTACTTCAGTAGTCCCGCCGCCGATATCCACCACCATGTTTCCTTCCGGCGCCTCTACATCAATACCGATCCCCACGGCGGCAGCCATAGGTTCATCAATAAGATAGACTTCGCGTCCTCCCGCACGTTCGGAAGAATCTCTGACAGCACGGCGCTCCACTTCCGTAGCTCCGGAAGGCACACATATTACGATACGTAAAGGAGGCGAAAACCAACGATTTTTAAAATTTATCATTTTAATCATACCGCGTATCATCTGCTCAGCCGCATAAAAATCCGCTATGACTCCATCTCCAAGCGGACGTATTGTACGTATGCTGTCATGTGTTTTTTCGTACATCAGGCGAGCCTGTTCTCCAACAGCAAGAACTTTATCCGTGCGTCTGTCCAATGCCACAACCGAAGGAGCATCAACCATTATTTTATCATCGCATATAATGATTGTATTAGCCGTACCAAGGTCGATCGCTATATCTTTAGTAAAAGAGAATAATCCCATAAGTTTGAATAAAAAAATACATTAATGTTTAAAGTGACGAACACCGGTTTTAACCATACTGATATCGTGTTCATCACAATATTCTACCGATAATTTATCATTGACAGAGCCGCCCGGTTGTATTACCGCAGTAATGCCGGCCCCCTTAGCTATCTCCACACAATCCGGAAACGGAAAAAAAGCATCGGATGCCATTACAGCTCCATCCAGATCAAAATTGAATGAACGCGCTTTTTCTATCGCCTGTTTCAATGCATCCACACGTGATGTCTGCCCTATTCCACTTGCACACAACTGCTTATTCTTCACCAATGTGATCGCATTCGATTTACTATGCTTAACCAGTTTGTTGGCAAAAAGCAGATCCGAAATTTCTGATTCCAAAGGTTTCTTTTTTGTCATTAATTCAAGATCGGCTGCAGTTTGAATACTGGTATCACGATCCTGTTCCAGTACGCCATTCAATAGAGAACGGAACTGCTTTGGGGAAACGGCTTCCGACTTTTTCCGTTTCAGGATGATACGGTTTTTCTTCTGCATCAGCACATCCAGTACACCCGCCGCATAATCCGGAGCAATGATTACTTCAAAAAAGATCTTATGGATTTCTTCTGCCGTTTCCAGATCAATCACGTCGTTTGTGACAAGAATTCCTCCGAACGCAGATACCGGGTCGCCGGCCAAAGCGCCCATCCATGCTTCCAACATGGTTTTACGCGATGTGATGCCACATGCATTATTATGCTTCAGGATTGCAAAGGTCAGTTCGTCAAATTCGTCAATCAGCGTTACTGCCGAATCTATATCTAATAAGTTATTATACGAAATTTCCTTTCCGTGAAGTTTTTCGAATAAGGAATTAAAATCACCATAAAATACGCCCTTTTGATGCGGGTTTTCTCCATAACGCATCACATGAACATCATCTGCCGCCATACGAAATGCAGAGCCTTCACCTGCATCGAAATAATTAAAGATCGCGCTATCGTAACCGGATGAAACAGCAAACGCCTCTTTAGCAAAAAAACGGCGTTCTTCGATTGTTGTACCGGCACCTTTTTCTTCCAGCAGGCGTGCCAGAGGGGCATACTGCTTTTGAGATGCAACAATAACCACATCTTTATAATTTTTAGCGGCTGCCCGTATCAGGGAAATTCCGCCTATATCTATCTTCTCGATGATGTCGGCTTCTTTTGCTCCGGAAGCGACAGTTTCTTCAAACGGGTATAAATCAACAATAACAAGATCTATCTCCGGAATTTCATATTGCGTTATCTGTTCTTTATCGTTGTCATTATTACGACGGGTAAGTATTCCGCCGAAAACCTTCGGATGAAGTGTTTTTACACGTCCGCCAAGAATTGACGGATAACCGGTAAGAGTCTCTACCGCTTCACACGGTAATCCCAATGATTCTATAAATTTCTGTGTTCCGCCTGTTGATACAAACTGAACGCCTTCAGTATGAAGTTTATTTAGTATTTTATCTAATCCTTCTTTATGATAAACCGAGACCAATGCCCGTTTTATCTTTTTGTAATCTTCCATTCTGCCTCTTTTTAAAATAAATCGCACAAAAGTAACGATTTATTTTAAAAAAGGCGTACATTTATATATAAAAATTGTCTTTTTTTATTATCCGACAAGATTCCTGAATTTATTAAATATTTTTTCTTTTATAGATTGATTCGGCTGAAAATTCGGAGAAGCCTCCATCTGACGCATCGTATTTTTCTCTTCCGAAGACAACGCCTCCGGTATATAAACACTCACATTAACCAGCAAATCCCCTGTACCATAACCATTTACAGAAGGCAATCCTTTTCCACGCAAACGCAATACTTTGCCCGGCTGTGTACCCGGATCAATCTTCACTTTTGCACGTCCTTCCACAATCGGAACTTCCACCGTATCTCCCAACATGGCTTGCGGCACCGACAACAACAGGTTATAAACCAAATCATTCTCATCACGGATCAACTCCTTATCTGGCTCTTCCTCTATTACCACGAGTAAATCACCATTTACCCCTCCCCGTCGCGCCGCATTTCCTTTTCCACGTACGGAAAGTTGCATGCCTTCCATCACGCCGGCCGGCAGATTGATATCGATCACTTCTTCATCACGAACAACCCCTTCGCCATTACATTCCGGACATTTTTTCGTAATCGATTTACCTTCACCATGACATGTAGGGCAAACACTCTGTGTCTGCATCTGGCCGAGTATGATATTCGATACGCGCGTCACATACCCGCTTCCGTGACAAGTCTGGCAGGTTGTAATGCTTTTTTCATCTTCAGCGCCACTTCCATGACATGTTTTACATGGAACATATTTTTTTACTTTAATCTTTTTTTCTACACCATTGGCAATTTCTTTCAGATTCAGCTTCACTTTCACCCTAAGGTCAGAGCCCCGCTGAACACGCCCGCCACTCCGTGAGCGACTATTACCAAACCCTCCGAAACCGCCAAAATGTCCTCCGAACAGATCTCCGAATTGTTCGAAAATATCGTCCATAGACATACCACCGCCGCTGAATCCGCCACCGGCAGCCGAACTACCGACACCTGCATGACCAAACTGATCATACCGCTGACGCTTCTCCTGATTACTTAACACATCATAAGCTTCCGCAGCTTCCTTAAATTTCTCTTCCGCCTCCTTATCTCCGGGGTTTTTATCCGGATGATACTGGATCGCCTTTTTACGGTAGGCAGATTTTATTTCGTCGGCCGTAGCGCTTTTACTCACGCCTAATACCTCATAATAATCTCTCTTGGACATATCTTTTTTTGTTTATTCTCCGACAACAACTTTTGCATGACGAAGCACTTTGTCATACAACATATAGCCTGTCTGTACACAATCAATTACCTTCCCCTTCTTATCTCCTTCCGACGCCGGAATGGTCGCGACAGCCTCAAAAAATTCCGTATCGAACGGCTGACCGACAGCATCGATCACCTTAACCCCCTGCTGTGATAAATAACCGATAAATTTATCGTATATCAGTTTCACCCCTTCTACGGCTGACGATAAGTCCTCCGTCGTTTGTAACGTACTTAAAGCACGTTCAAAATCATCAATAACAGGAAGAAGGTTTGTCAGTACAGAGGCTCCTCCGCTTTTTATCAGATCAGCCTTTTCACGTATCGTACGCTTTCTGAAGTTATCAAATTCGGCTATCAGACGAAGATGAGAATCATTTAACGTCGCATATTTTTCTTCCCAGAAAGGTTCCTCTTTAGCACCACTACACGGCTCATCTTCCATATGAGAATCCTTTTCCCTGTTCATTTTTTCTTCTTTTTCCACATCACTTATATTTTCTGACACATTGTCGTTTTTCAAAGAACTCTCTGACTTATTTACAGAGTCACCCTGCAAATTTGTCGTATTTTCTTTTTCTTCCTTTATCTCTTTGTGTACATCCGAATCCATTCGTTCAGACTCCCGAAATGTCTTTTCCGTTTGTTCATCCATAATTTCACATTTTATTTTTAATCATTTCACACTGCTAACGGCAAAAATATTGCCAATTATAAAAATATCTCTAACTTTGCCCTACAAAAATATTATGCGTAATTCTAACTTGTTTATTTTTAATGATACGTTTCAATTGCCAATATTTATATAAAGATGAAACGAGACATAAGTTCTGAAAAGTTTCAAGTTCCGGATTTCAAGTTCCAAATAAAAACATTGAACTTAGAACATGAAACCTTGAACTTACTCGTGCAAGTTCTATGTTACTTTGGTGTTAAAATTTAATTTTTGTATCTATGAAACGAATACTTTTTATTATAACAATTTTATGCTGGTCCGTAACGACAAAGGCCCAGGACGTATCATGCCGCTATGGCTTCAGTTACGAAATAAGCAATGACGCCCATTGGGGAAAAGACAAACCGGTCATAACAAGCGTTTATCCCAATTCTCCGGCAGAAAAAGCCGGCATAAAGCCCTACGATATAATAGAAGAGGTTGAAGGAGTACCCATTACGGAAAATGTATTAGACGACATCTACCTGTTTCTGAATCCTGAAGGCAAAGAGATTGTGGAACTGACTATCAAAAACATCAGTGAGGGTTCACGTAAAATAAAAATTAAAAAAGAATGTAAAAGTATATACTCTCTGTCAGAAGAACAACTGGCTACGGCCTTTGGCATGTATGCCGTGGAGTATACACATGAGCGGTTGTTTTCCTGCCCTTTTATAACTACGCAGACAAAAGATCCGGTCGATTTTGCCGTATTTAAATCTTTTGATTTCTTCGGCGGAAGCCAAAACCAACCGGAGTTAGCAAAAAAAATCAACGACTTAATAAAAAAAGAACTGATGAACAGAGGACTTAAACAGGACCCCGTCAATCCGGATTTACTGGTACAGATCTACTATTCTTTTAATAAAAACCCGAATTACAAGCCCAAAGCAGCATCCAAAAAAGCGACAAATGATAAAGAAGAAGAATACGGAGTTGTATACCGGTATGATGTAACACGCGACCGCATGGCCAAACTACCGTTCTTACCTCCCGGCACCATCGAAACGGAAGCGGAATACATTCTCAAATTGGGATTTCGTCTCGAAGACCGTAAACAGGAAAAGGGACGTATCATCTGGGAATGTGAAGCAAACGAGCTCCTGAATGAATCTTATTCGCTGGAAGATTTTGCTTTTATACACATCCCTCTTATGAGTATGCAATACCCTTATATGAAATACGGACGTAATGTACAATACCGCCTGTCGAAGAAAAAATATAATTATACCGGAATCAATTACAACATAGAAAAAATTTCGGAAGTTGCGTCGGTTGACCCCTATTCTCCGGCAGCCAAAGCCGGTATTAAGCCGTTTGACCAGATTGATGCTATTGAAAATAAACGTATGGACCAAACATCACAACAGTTCACGTCTGCATATCGCCAGTTTCTCGTGAATACACTGAAACTTAGAAACGAAGACACACGTTTTGTCGATGCAAACGGGTTCCCTGATTGCATGTACTGGGATGAGTTCAAATACCCCCAGGTTGTTAAAGCATTTAATAATAAAAAGAACCTGACAGCCTTTTCATACCTTTTCCAATATGCGCCGTTCATCAATCCTTCAGGCAATAATACGTGCTCCTTCAAATTGAAAAGAAACAAGGAAAAACTGGAGTTTATAATACGCCCCGAGATCCGCTCCGAGATTACGGTCGTTGTTGAATAATTTTTATGAGTTTAATTTATCCGCAAAATTTCGAACAAAAAACCGGATTCGATAAAATACGTCAGCTGATAAGCGACAAGTGCCTTAGTTCGTTGGGAAAAGAACGTGTCGATGAAATATCATTTTTATCCGACATCCGGATTATATCCGAAAAACTAACGCAGACAGACGAATTCGTACAGATCCTGAAGGAGGAAAAATCCTTTCCGGCAGATTACTTCATTGATGTTCGCTACTCCCTCAAACGCATTCGTCCCGAAGGAACATTTCTGGACGAGAAAGAACTTTTCGACCTGAAGCGCTCGCTTCAGACCATTTATGATATCACGCGTTTCTTCAAACCTTCGTATGATAATGAAGAAATAAAATATCCGGCGCTTACGGATCTGGCAGGAGATATTCCGGTCTTTCCGCAACTGATCTCTGAAATCGACAGAATATTAGACAAATACGGACGAATAAAAGATAATGCATCGCAGGAACTGATGCGCATACGTAAAGAAATATCTTCCACTACAGGAAGCATATCACGTAATTTACAATCCATACTGCGTTCTGCACAATCGGAAGGTTTTATCGATAAAGATGTGGCTCCGACCATGCGTGACGGAAGACTTGTCATACCTGTAGCGCCCGCATTCAAACGCAAAATAAAGGGTATTGTCCATGATGAATCGGCAACGGGAAAAACCGTATTTATAGAACCGGAAGCTGTCGTTGAAGCGAACAACCGCATACGCGAACTCGAAAACGAAGAAAAGCAGGAAATCGTACGTATTCTCACTTCATTTACCGATAAGATCAGACCGGCAGTCCCGGATATTATACAGGCTTTTGCTTTTCTCGCGGAAATTGATTTTATACGCGCCAAAGCCCTTTTTGCCATTGATGTGAACGGTATCAAGCCGACACTTGATAATAAACCGACAGTCGAATGGTTTCACGCCGTACACCCTCTTCTTTTTCTCTCGCTAAAAAAACAGGAAAAAGAAGTTGTGCCTTTAGATATTGAATTATATGACAATAAAAGATTACTTATCATTTCCGGCCCGAATGCGGGAGGTAAGTCCGTATGCCTTAAAACTGTCGGATTACTGCAATACATGCTGCAATGCGGACTGCTAATCCCTGTCTATGAAAATTCCCATACGGGAATCTTTGATAAAATATTCATCGACATCGGAGACGAGCAAAGTATTGAAAATGACCTCAGTACATACAGTTCTCATCTCACCAACATGAAGCTTTTCGTCAGAAATTGCGATGGACAGTCCCTATTACTCATTGACGAGTTCGGAAGCGGAACAGAACCGCTTATCGGAGGAGCACTCGCCGAAGCTTTGCTCGACCGCTTTAACCGTAAAGGTAGTTTCGGCGTCGTCACAACACACTATCAGAACCTGAAGCAATATGCTGAAGACCATGATGGCGTTATCAACGGGGCCATGCTTTACGACCGCCATTTGATGCAACCGCTGTTTAAGTTATCGATCGGCCGCCCGGGCAGCTCATTTGCCATAGAAATAGCCCGTAAAATAGGATTACCGGAAGACGTCATTGCCGAAGCATCCGAAAAAGTCGGCAGTGATTATATCGATATGGATAAATATCTCCAGGACATCATTCGTGACAAACGTTACTGGGAAACGAAACGACAGAATATACGCCAGCAGGAGAAAAAACTCGAAGACGTGATTGCCCGTTACGAAAAAGACCTTGAGACTGTCAACCTGCAACGGAAAGAAATTGTTAAAACGGCCAAAACAGAGGCGCACCAGATTCTGTCGGAAGCCAATGCAAAAATAGAAAATACGATACGCGAAATCAAAGAAGCGCAGGCGGAAAAAGAACGCACAAAAACAGTCCGGCAAGAATTAGAAAAGTTCAAAGAAAGCGTCTTCGACACAAAAGAGGAAGATTCAAAAATTACGCGTAAAATGGAACAATTACGCGAACGTCAGGAACGAAAAAAACAACGCCCTAAAAAAGGTGGAGAACCGGCTGATTCTTCAACAAAAAACGGCAAAAAGTCAGGTACATCGCCAAAAAACGGCTCACAAACCGACGCTCCCTTTGAAAAAGGCGACACCGTACGCATGCAGGGCCAAACTGCCACAGGAACAATTCTCGACATACAGGACAAACAGGCAACCGTGGCGTTCGGTATGATAAAAAGTACCGTTAAGCTGGATAAACTCGAAAAAATCAGTCGTAGTCTATTAAAAAAAGAGGCGAAGAAAAGTACTTTTGTCAGTACACAGACAGCCGACTCCATTTATGAGAAAAAACTCAACTTCAAACATGAGATTGATGTACGTGGAATGCGGGGAGATGAAGCATTACAGTCCGTCACTTATTTCATTGACGATGCTATCCTCGCAAACATATCACCCGTAAGGATACTACACGGAACAGGTACAGGCATACTCCGCCAGCTGATACGGGACTACCTGTCAACCGTACCGGGTATCAAACGCTTTAAAGACGAACATGTCCAGTTCGGAGGTGCGGGTATTACGGTCGTGGAATTAGAATAATCGGACGGGTAAAGCGGATACCTCTAACAAATATTGCGATAATTTTTTATAATTTTCACTTGTTTATTTGAGATTTCATCCTATATTTGCCTTATTATAGTAATTATCAAAACAAAAGGCAAATGAAAAAGACTATTTATTTAATCGTATCTATGTTTGTCGCACTGACGGCATGTGATTCGGATATCAATCAGGGTGAGCCGGAAATCGTAAAGCCTGAAAGCAATGGACCTGAATATACATTTTCCATATCAGTAAAGGACAGCGAAGGTAAAAATCTGCTATCCGAACCTATCACCTATGCATATTCAGCAGCGACTTCTTATTATACGAAAGAAAACATTTCTTTGATAAGTGAAAACGACCGGGACGACATTGCTTTCGACATATTGAAAAAGGAAGGCGAATTGTTGATGTCTGTAACAGTAAATACAGGTAGTATAGACGATGGAACCGGTATACATCAGATGACAATCCGGTGGGGCAATACAAGGACATCAACTTTTGACTTGTTCAAATGCGAAACCGAAAAAAACGGCGACAAAGTCCGTTGTAAAAAAATATGGGTCAACGACGAAATGAAATGGGAAAGCGACGGTTCTAACGCTCCCGTAATCATGCTTACCAAAAAAGAATACACATACCGCGTACCCGATGCGTTGCCAATTTCGTTACAGTATGCGGAAAAAATAAAATCGGACAATGCTTTTGCTTTCCAATTGTTTAAAATGACCTGCGACGAAGCGGATAAGAAAAATGAAACGAACGCCGTTGTATCTCCGCTAAGCGTAAACCTTGCACTTAGCATGCTATTGAACGGAGCGGACGGCGAAACAAAGAATCAGATGCAGGAAGCGCTTGCCGCAAAAGGGTTTACGACAGACCAGATAAACACATACAGTAAAGAATTATCCGAAGCGCTGGAAACGGTTGATCCGATCAGCACCGTGTCGATAGCCAATTCGATCTGGTACGCATCCGATTTCACTATAAAAGACCCTTTTATTCAAACGAATAAAACCTATTACGACGCAGAAATCAATTCGGTTGATTTTTCTTTGAAAGAAGCTCTCGATGCGATAAATGGCTGGTGCTCCGAAAAAACAAACGGCAAAATCCCAAAGATAATAGACGAGTTAAATCCTGCCATCCGGACGATTTTAATCAATGCACTCTATTTCAATGGATATTGGAGCGAACATTATGAGTTTGATACGGATTTCACCCAAAAAGAAGATTTTCACACAGCCGGCGGTTCGACCGTGAAAGCCGACATGATGCACCAAACAAATACATATTTATATACGCACGACGCTTACGCGGGGTATTTAAAAATTCCGTTCGGCAACAAGGCGTATAATATGACTTTTATTCTCCCGGACGAAGGCGCCTCCATGCAGGAAGTGATTGACAACATGGACAAAACAAAGTGGACGACATCCGATAACATGACACCGACACTTGTCAGGTTATCATTGCCTAAATTCAAAAAGGAATGTTCGTATCAAATGGAAAAACATATCTTACCGAATATGGGAATGATATTACCGTTTACCGAAAATGCCGAATATCCGGGCATAAGCAATACACCTACATTCATAAGTAAAGTTATCCATAATACATTCGTCGAAATCAATGAATATGGCGCCGAAGCGGCTGCTGTTACGGCAATACTAATGGATGTCACAGGAGCGGGAGAAGATCAGCCTGTTCAACCGATCGAATTCAAAATGAACAGACCGTTTATTTTTTCAATTTGTGAAAACAGTACCGGAACAATTTTATTTATCGGCAAAATCGGAAATGTAGCAGACTGAATCTCATAAATATTTTCATAAAAAAAAGCG
The DNA here is from genome assembly GCA_031285685.1 of Tannerella sp. Lineage (GTDB taxonomy): Bacteria > Bacteroidota > Bacteroidia > Bacteroidales > Tannerellaceae > Tannerella. The sequence continues at coordinate 362 of JAITVS010000160.1, read as the reverse complement.
CCTTTTAAAAAGCGCTTTTTTTTATGAAAATATTTCGCCAACCATCATTTATATAAAGTATCATCTATCAATATAACTAAACCATTTTAATGAATGATGGTGTATCCGGAGAAAGATCGGATCACCATCATAATACTTTTATTTATCAGATGGCTGACGAAATTTAAATATAATCAGATCTTTCCGCTCACGGAATCCACGATATGACCGTCAAACAGATTGACGATTCTGTCGGCGAATCCGGCATCGTGCTGGGAGTGGGTTACCATTACAATTGTCGTTCCTTCTTTATGCAGTTCGGTAAGCAGTTGTATTACTTCAAGGCCATTCTTACTATCCAGGTTACCGGTAGGCTCATCGGC
>JAITVS010000158.1 GCA_031285685.1 Tannerella sp. | reverse complement strand
AAATGCTCGCAAACTATAGATTATCAACTATTTCAAAGAACTATTTTTGTTTTTTAGTAGACACTAATGATAAATTATACTTCTTCAAACAATTTATCTATAAATAATTCGAAAAAAACAAATAGACACAGATATTATTTAAATATATTTGCAGGATACAGATTGAAGGATTATGAATGGTGAAATTTTATATCAAAAAATAGCCGATACAATTGCCTGGCAAATAAAAACAGGTGTATGGAAAGTGGGTGAAAAATTACCATCTTTGCGTACTATCAGCCATGAAAATGGAGTAAGTCTTAATACTGCAATTCAGGCATACTACAAATTAGAAAAGGATGGACTTATTATTTCACGTCCGAAATCAGGATATATCGTCAATTATAAACCATTACGCTTATCTGTCCCGGCAACGACACAACCCTCGATTAAAGCAGCGGGGCAAGAAGATGCCGATTTAATAACAGATGTCTATCATTCTATCGAAGATATGTCTATCACCCGCTTTTCGCTGGGAATACCGGAAGATGTGTTATTGCCTATCGCAAAGCTCAATAAAGAACTTATCAGAGCCATGCATTCACTTCCCGGTAACGGAACAAGATACGAAGACCCGCAAGGGAACATCCGGTTAAGGAAAGATATCGCCCGCTTCACATACAGTTGGAATGGAAATTTAACCAAAGATGATATAGTAACAACAACAGGTGTAACGAATTCTATTTCTTTAGCTTTATCTGCAATTACTCAAAAAGGAGATACAATAGCAGTTGAAAGTCCTGTTTATTTCGGAATACTGCAATTGGCAAACAGTTTGGGACTTCGTGTATTGGAACTCCCCACAAACCCCATAACGGGCATTGAACCCGATGCTCTAAAAAAAGTATTACCACAAATAAGAGCATGTTTACTTATCAGTAATTTCAGCAATCCGATGGGAAGTTGCATGCCTGATGAACATAAAAAAACGGTTGTAAGTATGTTATCAAAGCATAATATTCCTTTGATTGAGGACGATTTATACGGTGATGTATTTTTCGGAAAATCACGTCCTAAACCATGCAAGGCTTTTGATGAAAAAGGGCTTGTATTGTGGTGTGGTTCTGTATCAAAAACATTGGCTCCCGGTTATCGGGTAGGCTGGATTGCCCCCGGAAAATTCAAAGAAGCCGTTATCCGCCAGAAACATATTCATTTAATATCTACACCGACCCTTAACCAGGTAGCCGTGGCTAACTTCATGGAAAATGACAGATATGAAAATCATTTACGCAAACTGCGCCACGAACTGCAGACCAACAGTCTTCATTTCGTACAATCTATCATGAACTATTTTCCCGAAGAAACTAAAATCATAACTCCACAAGGCGGATTTATGATTTGGGTTGAATTAGATAAAAGAATAGACACAACAGCACTGTATTACAGGGCCATGCAGCAAAAAATAAGTATTGCTCCCGGGCGTATGTTTACCTTGCAGGAACAATTCCGAAATTGTATGCGGTTAAGCTACGGACAACGATGGAGTCCTGTTATTGAAGAACGCTTAATGTTACTGGGGAATATGATCAAAGAACCGTTCTGATTTACCGCACATACTCTTTTACAACCTCACCGATAGTCCTAAGTCCTTTCTCTATTTTCTCTTCCGGCATATTCGAATAGTTTATCCTGAATGTGTTTTCCTTATTTTTATTTGGAAAAAAGGAACCTCCCGGAACAAAAGCTATTTTTTTCTCAAGGCATTTTTCTAAAACTTCCCGCGCCGAAATCTCTTCCGGAAGTTCTATCCAGGTGAATAAACCTCCTTCCGGACGGGTGAATTTTATATTGTCCGGAAAATAGCATTCCATGCACTCAATAGCAATATCCCTGCGCCTTTTATACACTTCAACTATTTTTCCAATATGTTTATCTATATCATAACGTTTCAAATATTCGGCAATGGTCATTTGAGCTATGGTATTACATTGTAAATCCGTACCCTGTTTGACAAGAACATATTTGCGGATAATATCCTTATCTCCTGCAATCCAGCCAATCCGGAAACCAGGGCAGAAAATCTTGGAAAAACTTCCCGTACACAGAATATTACCAACTGTGTCAAAAGATTTTATGGACGGTAATGACTCTCCTTCAAATCTTAATTCACCATATGGATTGTCTTCTATAACCGCAATACCATATCTTGAAGATAATTCAGCCAGTTTTTTACGTCTTTCCAGCGTCCATGTTTTCCCTGTCGGATTTTGGAAAGTGGGTATTACATATATCAGTTTTATATGGGGGGTATTATTTAAAACATCTTCCAATGCATCCATCACCATACCGTCTTCATCGGTAGAAATTTCAATAAAACCGCACCCATATGCCCTGAATGCACTAATCGCAGCCAAATATGTCGGGCTCTCGCACAGAACGACATCCCCCTCATCCAAAAAGACTTTCCCCGACAAGTCCAAACCCTGTTGAGAACCATGAGTTATCAGAATGTTATCTTTATCAAACTTCGTTCCTAAACGTTCGTCCATTCGTTTAGCGATCCATTCCCTCAAAGGGGCATACCCTTCGGTGGTAGTATACTGAAGGGCTTTTGTACCGGCTTCTTTTAAAACAAGTTGGTTTACTTCATTAATTTCATTTATCGGAAAAAGTTCCGGTGCAGGCAATCCTCCTGCAAAGGAAATCACATCGTCTTGTTCTGTTACTTTAAGTATCTCTCTTATTTCCGATGCCTTTATGTGAGACATCCTCTTGGCAAACTGCAACTTCATAGTCATTGAATATATTTGAAGATTTGAATGCTGCAAAGTAAATCAAAAAAGCATAACGGAAACAGATATAATTTCATCTAAATCGATAGATACAGATGAGATTATATACGATCAAGATTTCTGCAGATGTCGTTAACAATTAATCGACTTTTTCATTTCTTACAGCTTGCAATGGGATTGCATCTTTTTTTATTTTTACCTCACATGAAACAGAAGCGTCTTCATGATCACTATCTGCAAACTTACAGGAGAAAACCAGTTGGGTTTTTCCCTGAGGTACAGTCATTTTGTCCTGTTCAAGAGGAATCGTTTTCAACAGATTCCAGTTTTTATCGTATAATGCACATTCTGAACCACCTTCATATTTTAAATACTGGTCCGGGCTTAAATTACAATCGATCCGAACAGTCGAATAATTTGCTATTTCCAATGAAACAGTAGAAATATTACCATTTGTTTTCATCATAAACTGAACAGGTTGACGCTTACCCTGATTTTCGAATTCCCATTTAGAAACTACAGGTTCTCCGGGTTGACGGACTATATTCGTATGCTTAAATCGCTGTACATCCAACGGTTGCAGTATCCAGCTTGTAGCCGATGTTTCCGAAAGTGTATATTCGTTGGCTATGTGTTCCATTTCTTTCTTTAATGCTTCGGGAAAGGCTCCGCTTAAACGCGCATTTTCCCATTCACGGATGGCTTTGATAATTTGTTCGGATTGTCCGTTTTTCTCTACTTTTTCTTTATCTGTTACTAACGTATATCCGGCATCAAAAGCAGCCGAACGGGCAAGAAGCCATTCAATATCTTCTATACCGGTGCCTGCATCAAGCTTAAACCATCCCAGCATACAGGGAATCAGATTCCTTCTGTAAAAATCCTGATTCATCAGGCGCAGATTCAACTGGCTTTCACGGAAGCCGGCATACCAGGGTTCACCCCAATTCATTCGTGTGAATATATGCCAGTTGTAATGAGTAGTCATGCTTGCATCATTGATGTTGTCCCGGTATTCGGGCAATAAATGATCATACCATTCTTTTGTCATCAATGACAAACCGTATTGTCCCAGGCCTGTCGACCAGCATCCTTCCAGACCATCGAACGAAATCTGGCGTATTCCGGTATTATTAAATATGTCAGCCAACGTACGGGCGATTTCTTTTGTCAGATCGATATCGGTTAAGAAAACTTTATATCCATGATCCAATAATTTACTGATCGTATCACCCTTTGAATGACCTGACGCCTGCGTTCCCCAAGCCCCTCTGGAACAATTAAGTAAAGTCCACGGAGCAGATTCACTGACACTTTCATAGCGGATCAGTTCATTTCCTATTTTTACACAATGCAGGTTGTTGTTTACCATTTGGTTAAAAAAATCAGGACTTTCTACCGGAATCGTTGTTTGAGCGATATCCACATCAGTAGACAAGACAGAAGAACCCACCCTTGCCAACCGGTTATCGGGAACAGGAGTTACATATTCATCGTTGGTTGTTGTGAAATTCGACAAAGTATGGACACCCAACTTTATTCCTTCTTTTTCCGCTTTTTCGACACATTGTCGCAAACCATCATAGCCGGAAGGAAATTCCGAGGGATTCAACCGGAAATGTCCCCAAGTTTCAAAAGGCCCGCCATGATACAAATATTTTAAACCGGTCTTTTTTGTAAAGGCAATAGCCTCTTCGATATTTTGTTCATTAAAAGGATAAATAATATATGCCTGGGAAGCTTCCGGAGCCCGTTTCACCCATTCACCATCAAGAGTAGGATGAGGCAGATCTTCTCCTAATTCGATTTTTTCAAGATAATCAAGCGTTTCTCCCACCGGACAACCAAATAATGCAATCTTACTTCCGCTTATCCCTCCATCCTCATAGGCCGGAGCCAGAAATATTTCATGCCCCCACATCGGAACAATCCGTTCATTTGCCCGGTTCCGGCAATAAGCCTGAAGAACACTTCCAAAGTCGGTGTGTTTAGCCGTTTGTCCCCGGTATAATACTTTAGTAGAATCGGGAACATCAACCAACGAATTGGTCGCAAAAATATCGAAAAAAGGATCTATATCATCTTCAGTCGTCGGATATCCTCCGATTGTTTTCGGATTCAGAGCCTGAATCCCGATTGCATAGGAAGAATCCCTGACAACCCCTACGCATTCTCCAACCGTTTCGGAAATAATAGTACCGTAAGGCCCCCATACGGCGAGTTCGATAAAATGATCGGACTTAATATCAACAATCTCAAAGGTAAGATAAACATCTTTCTCTTCCGGTTTAATCAATATATCCGTATTGCTGGAAGAGTAATGCAAGTTGATCAAGTTTGCCTGTTTATCAAACGACAAGGAGGATGGGTTTTCATAAATTCCGTCTATTCGTATCGCAACAAGCGGAGCTTTCTGACCATCCGGGAAATAGTTTTTACCACGACCCAACAGCGCCGTTACTTCTCCCTTTTTATTCATTTTTACTTCAAAAGATTTTGTTTTGAATGATTCCTCATTCGTGCATCCACACAAAACCGCGAATACAAGGCAATAGGTGATTACAGATAATTGTTTGAACATAATATTACAAATTAAAATATGGTTATTTCAGAATATCTATTTTTCCGGCTTGCCCAGGCAGCATCAAAAACCGGAATGCAAATATATAACATTCTTGGAAAACGATAGATGAATTAACATTGTAAGTGCTGAATATTAAATCGTTTTCACTTAAAATTCACACTTATTTGCCTATCATTAATGAGATTTATTTGCTTTTTTGATATGTGCAATTTTGTCTAATAAGCGAATAAATGATTCCACCTCACTTTCCTTCAATTCCATTTCCATATTTATCATTAATTTTTGCACTGCAACTATAATTAGTTTCAGGGCAACCGCATCAAAAAAGAATAATCTTTTTTAAGTATCCAATATCGAGTGCTGCTTTATATATCCTCTTCTTCATACTTAATTTGTCTTTTTGGGCTGAAACCAGTTGTAAGGC
>JAITVS010000136.1 GCA_031285685.1 Tannerella sp. | reverse complement strand
CCAAAATATGACTGCCCCTTGTCGCCAAAATAAAAATGACCCCTGTCGGCATGTAATCCGGCAGGGGTTTTTTATGTAATTTCGGTTCCCGTCCCGGTCGATGGATTAAAACTAAAATTACAATGACAACAAAGTTAGCAAACATTCTTCATTGCTATGCAATGGGGATGGGGATAAAAGGTATCAGCGTGGCCTTTGAGTTATCCCGTAACACAGTGCGCAAGTATGTGCGTCTGTTTCAAGAGAGTGGCATACCGATGGAGCAGCTTCTGTCCATGCCCGCAAGCCGTATCCGGGAGATATTCGGAGGCAGCGGCGGGTGGGAGCGTATTCCTTCGAGTCGCCGGTTGGAACCGGAGGCACTTTTGCCGGAGTATGCGGCAAGGCTCACACGCAAGGGCGTGACAGTGAAATCTCTGTTTGAAGAGTATCGACGTGAGTATCCGGATGGGTTCCGTCATGCAAGCTTCGGAGTGTACTTACAGCGCTATCGGCTTGTATCACACCCTGTCGGACACATAGAGCATTATGCTGCAGATCAGATGTATATTGACTTTGCAGGAGATAAACTGGAAGTTATTGATGAGATATCGGGAGAATGCCGGAGCGTAGAGGTGTTTGTGGCGATACTTCCGTGCAGCCACTATACAGGGGTGAGGCGAAAATCTCCATTTCTTATATCTATAACTGAAAAGTTCTTCAAATGGGCATCTCCGTTAGAAAAAAGAAAATTGAACAAAATTAAGCGATAATACTTCAACAGTTCCACTCGCCAAGCTGGTAGATACTTCTTTATTAGTGCCGCCACTTCTTCGTAACTATAATTATATTTGAAATTGGCTCCGGCGTTGTCGGAGGTCATTCCTGCCAATGACGCAAAATCTTCTACCCTGTATTTACAGCCATCGGGGGCAATGTCAAATCGTTTTGTTATGTATGTGATTTCCTCACTTTGAAAAAAGGCTAAGCTGTTGGCGGCTGTATCCATCCTAAACACCTGCTCGGCTATCTGCATGGTGAGATTTTCGTTAGTAGCACACTCCTGCGGATTTTTTATTTCCGCAGGCTTCGGCTTCAATATATACTGTCCTTGTTCTCCATCGGGAGTAAGACGTAACTCTCCACCCTTGACAATCATTGAATATTTGCTTTGAACCCCCGATATGGAAATACGCTTTTTGTTATCCATAAAGAGTTTTGCGTCATCTTCATTCTTTTCGATAGATTCATAAGGGAGTATATGAGATACTTTTTGCTTGTCAAAAACTCTTTTTAATGCAACCGGACTGTAAGTATGGTATCCGGCGGAAATGTCGAAGGACAAAACTTTATTTCTTTCATTTGGAAATTGGCTTAACGGTTATTGCCCCTGTTGTATCTTTTTGGGCAGTAGCTAATAAAATCCCAAAATGGTCTTTTTCATCAATGTATAGCAGTCTTGCTTGAGTCATTCTGTTACTTCCTTCCGACAACATATTAAAAAAGAACGGAAACAAATAATCAGAACGATATTCTTGCTGACTTTTAGGTAGGGTCAGACTAACAGCGGGTTTTAAAGAATCATAGAAATAATCATCATCATACCTGAACAGGTATTTCCTATCGGAAGTTTCAGTCAATTCTCCTGCTAATATACCATTAAGATATAGGTTGCTTTCCTCATCATTGATACTTTTACAGATTGTTGGTCTTAATTTTCACATCTATTCCCAACCCAAGCGTGTGTAAGATATTCAGTACTACCTTTAATGACGGATTGGCTTCGCCTCGCTCTATCTTTGTGAGTGTATTTATTCCTACTCCGGCTAAAGCGGCAAGCTCTCTTTGGGTGATAGAAAGAGTTTTTCTGCGTTCCTTAATAATATTTCCGATATCCTCCATAATCCCAATATAGTGTGATTTGAGAGCAAATGTAGGAGTATTATTTGAAACATGCAATAAAATCACATTATATTGGGATTTTATTTTCGCAAAGAATATCTTATCTAACCAAAAACAAATATAATTAATCGTTTAATATAGGGAAGCTAAAATAGTGAACCGACTGTTATCGTTCTACCCCTGCCGGCTTACATTGAGGTCCCTGAAAAAGTTTACTTTTTTATCTTCCTCGATCTATTGGTTTGATAAATAAAAAATGCAAGAGTTCAAATGACAAAGTTTGTCTTCTTGCATTTTTTATGCTTGTTACAGTTTATTTGAGATATTCTACCTTGTTCCAGTTGCAATATTGCGTTTTTCCTGCCTTAAATGTTAATTATTCGGTCAGTTTAAGTATTCTCTTGAGGTTTGATGCAAAAATAGCCATCGCCTCCTGCATTTGCATACATGACAATCCGTATGGTTGTGACCTGCCGTACCCATATACATTTTTTAGCTCTGCATTTTTAGCTTCTATCTTATAGCGCTCTTTGGCTTTCTGCTTAAATCGTTCGGACTGTTGAAATTCCATCTGCCGTAAAGGAAAGTGCGGATTGGAACGGGAAAGGATGTGGGTAGCATCAACTATGATGGACTTGGCTTTGATAATTCCTTTGTCGATTGCCTGTGTTACGGTCTTGTGAATCAGTAAATTCAGAAGGAAAAATCAATTAGTGAGTTAATCTTCCCAAGCAGATTCTCTGATGGAACAATTATATCATAAAGCGCAGAGTAATCGCTAAAAGAAAGCAGGGATTGTTGAGGTAACAGAAACTTCTGTTTTACTCCTATTAAAGATACAAAAAAACAGTATAAATCAACACTTCCTGTTGTTTTATACCGGACTTTTTATATCGTTAGGGTAAATGGAACTTTTTCAGTGCCCTCCAGCAGGGCCGAGGGCGGGGGATTTTATTTTGACAACAAAGGGCAATCATATTTTGGACGAAGGGGGCAACGTGCGATGGATTTTCTATAACTCTGGAAAAAAATCAAAATAGTTTGAATTTTAAAATAAAACTCTACCTTTGTACTGTAATCAAAAAATGCATCGGGGTGTAGCGCAGTCCGGCTAGCGCACCTGCTTTGGGAGCAGGGGGTCCCAGGTTCGAATCCTGGTACCCCGACGATAAAAATAATATACTGGAATACAGCAGAATAAGTGATGAGAAAGAGAAGCGAATGTGCTTTTTCTCATCACTTATTTCAGTTTAAAACTATTTTTATTGCCTATTAACGCTTATATTTACTCATTAAAACAGAGTAAAAACTACAACGCGTGGTATACCACTCTCTTGAAACAGACGCACATACTTGCGCACTGTGTTGCGGGATAACTCAAAGGTTACGCTGATACCTTTTATCCCCATTCTCATTGCATAGCAATGAAGAATGCTTGCTAACTTTGTTGTCATTGTAATTTTAGTTTTAACCCATCGACCAGGACGGGAACCGAAATTACGTAAAAAAAACCTGCCGGCTAATATGTCGACAGGGGTCATTTTTATTTTGGCACAAGGGGGCTGTCATATTTGGGTCAAAGGGGTCAACTTCGACCGGCGCACAGGGGAAACGCGCGATGGATTTTCCAACTGTCTATACAGATTCTCGAAAAATACGAAAATCATCCACTTTGCATTGAAAAAGGCGTCTTGTTGGTTTACACGTTTAAAACATTATCTTTGCACAAGTAATATAAAAAGCAAAGAGTATGAACGCAATTGTAACAGAAAATCTCCCGCAGATCGTGGAACTTTGCAAGAAGTACCACGTGGCCAGGCTCTACCTGTTCGGCTCGGCCGCCCGCGACGACTTCGATCCGGCGACAAGCGATATAGACTTTCTCTATTCGTTTGACGAAAATCTGCCGCTGTTGGATTATGCGGATTATTTCTTCG
>JAITVS010000104.1 GCA_031285685.1 Tannerella sp. | reverse complement strand
TTGCTGATTATATGGAGTCTTGTAAACTTACAGAACCTTAAGTCCTCTCTCTATTTCCGACAGCCTGTACAGGCAGCGCCCGCGAAGTATCGTATAGCTGATCAGGTTGTCCCTGCGCAGCCGTTGAAGCGTTTTTATACTGATGTGCAACAGGTTTGCCACCTCATGGCTGTCTAACCAGATTTCCTTATCGGCAACATGCTGATTACTGTTGCTGTGATTGGCGATATAATCCGCAATCTTCTCGATCTTGTCCATCAAATCTCGGTATGCCTTGCTGTCGATTGTGATAACTTCCATATAAATCTCATTTTATTTCCGGAAAAGGTCTTAAACAGGTCGATGCGCGTCTTAATACTATTATAATAGTATGTACAGACTAAATTTTATAAAATGCTTATATAAAGCAGATTATAATTTTATTTTTTCAAAAATATTTTTCGGGGAATGGAGAAATGAAGGATTTTCGTTTTCGACAAAATCAAAAAAGTCATATTATGAGAATACAGCTTCAGGCAGGAAATAAAATCTCTATTATTATTCCGTTTATATTTCTATCACTTTTTCAGGATTGAACTTCAGGTGTTCGTTATGAAAAACATATCCTAATTGGTTGGTAACACATCGGGGTCTGCCGATAACCCTGTCAATATTGCGGTGCGAATGCCCGTATATCCAATACGCTATCGAACTTGTTGCAATGTAGTTGCTCAACTCAATCGTAAAAGCGCCGTTAATCCGGCTTCCGGCAAAATCGGGCGAAGACAACTGAAAGGACGGAACATGATGCGTAACCACGATGATATGTTTGGCATCGCTGTTTTCGACTTCCGTTTTTATGAATGATAAGCACCTGTCATGTTCCCCGTTGAATTTTTCCCAGGTAAGCAGTTCCTTTTCATACAGGATGCGATGAAAGTCGGTAACTCCATTTTCGATAGAATAAGCATCTTCCAACCGGATTTTTGCCCACAGGGTTGAAACTATAAAATCTATGCTGTCTATTCGGACAACAGCATTGTAATAGTACTTTACATTATCACGGACGGTACAAACCAATCCTTGCGGCATGTTAGCCAAGTAGTAGTATTTATACAGTTCATGGTTTCCCACAGCGACAATTACCTGCTCATAGTTTTCCGAAGCCCAGTCCCAGAACGGATGATTCCGATAATTGTCGTCATTCAGATAGCCGATATCACCTGCTAGGACAAGAATATCGCCCACAAGCTTCAAGGGATTTCGTTTCAGATAACTGTAATTATCCGAAAATTCCAGATGCAAATCAGATGCGTATTGGATTTTCATAGCTACGTCAGTCCGAATATTTCTTTCATAATATCCAGGTATCCGCGTATTTCGTCATTTGTGCGCTGCAAGCTGTCCTGTAAAGACTGATTGGGCAAGGATTGTTCCATCATGCCGATAAAAGTGTTGATACTTTCTTTCATATCAACAGATAATGCTATCGGTGTAAATGGATCTATGCGCATAGCCAGCAATTTGAAAACATCGTCCCTGTGCTTTTTGATATCGCCGCTGCGAACATTCAGATTGGTTTTCCTTTCTTTCGTCAGGTTCAGGAAAGCCTTTACTTTCAGGCAAAGAAGGGACAGAGGATTGGCAATACGAATACCATCCTCTAAAATGCTGCTCCCAATGGTATGATTATAGTATTCTTCATCCAGAAGGATTGCAGAAAGGCTTGATATTTCTTCGCCGACAGGAACAGGCGTTAAATGGAATCCTGTCGGCTCTCCCAAAAATCGGGATGTTTCGACAACAGTTCTATCTGAACGGGAAAACCTTCTTTGGGATGGATAAACCGGAACAGTTCGGGAGCAGATAGTTTGTCCTCCCGTTTTCTTTGTCTATTTTCATAGCCTCCCATCTCGATAAAGTCCCAAAAGCATTTGCCAAATTCGGGAGTCATTTTTTCGATAACCAGAATCATGTCAATATCATCGGTTGCACGGGGGAGCATATCGGTATCCTGCAAGATAATATCACATGCCGTTCCGCCGATAACCACATAATTATCCTCGAAACCCGCAAAATGTTCTTTAAATTTTCCCAATCCTTTTACCATTGTATATTCTCAATTAAAATTTCCAACTCTTTTTCCACGCGGGCATCCGGGTTGTCTTTCATAGAAAGGTACAATGAAAGTTTATCAACGATTTTATTGTCAGGCTGACCGGACATAAAAACCGGATATTTCCATATTTCGATTTTATAATTTCCCTCTATTTCATTGTGTAACGCAAACGATTCGGAAAACATCCTGTCCCATATCGCCACAGAACCGTATTGCTCCGGGTTCAGGTGGGAGTAACGGGATAATGCATTTATTCCGCTAATGCTGAAATCCCCTTCCGGTACGCTATCCGAATAAAGGATTTTCTTTACAGGTGAAGAGAGGTGTTTTTGGGATTTTTCCCAAAGCTCACGTTTGTATCCAAAATGGATGATCTTCGTTCGCGTATCATCTTTGCTTGCCTCACACAACCGCAAATCTTCGAGGTTGATAATTGCCCGCGATATAGCCAGATAGTTATAGGGCAGGATTGCTTCCAGTTCCCGGATAGAAAAAGCCTTGCCGTCATTGCTCAAAAGGTAGTACAACAGTATGTATTGGGCGGCAGGGATTAATTTCACAGACTGCTTCCCTTTCTCTTTTACCTTGACGTTGGAAACAAGGGCGGGAAGAAAAGCATATTTATCCGACACTATAAAATACACGCCCTGATTAATGAGCCGTTCGCGTTCGTAATAGGCTAATGATTCTATCAGGATAACGACAGGCATACCGGTAATGCTTTCAATTTGTTCCGTAATTTTCCGGTATTTCAGCGGAGTAAGCGACTCATTATTCTTAGCTTGAATGATACACAGATCCTGATGATTAAAAATGGCGGCATAATAGTCGAATCTTAACAGTAAATCCACGTTAAGCCCTTTCAACTCGCTCCGTTGTATCGGAACAAGTTCCGCTTGAATACCCAATATTGATATTATATTACT
>JAITVS010000060.1 GCA_031285685.1 Tannerella sp. | reverse complement strand
GCCAGATTCAGAAGAAAAAGTAAATGTTATTCTAAAGCTCAGTATATGATAGAAAGGTCTTTGAATTTACTGCTGCTCAAGCTGAACAATAAATCATCTATAATAGTTTAACAATACCCAAAAAAGATATCATCTGAGATATAATAAAAACAATCCTCAGTCAATCAGTAATAATTCAATCAAAACAATCTACCGGGATCGTACCGGAGTCATATGGATTGGTACGGGTGACGGGTTAAATAAATTCAATCCTTATAAAAACCTGTTTGTTCATTATCAGCAGGAAGAACAGGAAAACAGTTTGATTTCAAATGTGCTGACGGGTTTTTGCGAAGATAATAAGGGTAATATCTGGATCAGTACGTTTCAGGGAGTTTCAAAAATGAACAAACAGGGTGTTTTTCAGAATTATGGGAAAGCTAAAATAAAAGATAAAACCCTGAGCTTCCAGAATATCCGGGATATATCCAAAGACCGGAACGGAAATCTCTGGTTTTCGCGAAGAGACGGTTTGTATCAATTGGACTTTAAGGATAATCAGTTTCATTTTTATCCGTTAATCTATCAGAAATATATGGGTTCTGACCTGTTGTCTACCTTTGTTGATAACCGGAATCACGTATGGGCCGGTACATACGGAAATGGTGTTTTTGAATTTGATATAGCCCGCAATCAGTTTACAGGCTCGCTGAATGCCGAAAATTCACTTTTATCGAGCGATTACATTAAGGATATTACGCAGCTTACTGATGGGACACTATGCTTTGCAACCCTCCGGACAGGGATAGACCTGTTTTTTCCTTCCGATTCTTCCTTCCGTAATATCCGTTTCAGTTCCTTTACACATCATTATGAATCGGATTATATTAATAATGTATTTGAAGATTCCAGAAGGCACCTCTGGGTGTTGTCGTGGTATGGGGCTTTTGTTCTGGATGAGGAGTATCAGCTGATTGACAGCTTTACTACCGATCAGGGATTAATTTCCAATGAACTAACCGCAATCACCGAAGATATAAACGGAGATATCTGGTTAGGCAGTGTAAATGGGGTTTCGCATATTTTATTCGGGGATGATACGTCTCAGATTTTAAATTATACGACGGAGGATGGCCTGTGTTCGAATAGCATTGCTACCGGTGCCGCTTTTACGGCCGGAGATGAACGGATTTATCTGGGTGGTGCAAACGGTTTTAATGTATTTGATGTTCGCGACATCCGTCACAGCCCTCATTCGGATGTTCCGGTAATCACGCAGCTTCACCTGTTTAACAAACAGGTGGGTGTGGGCGAAAAAATAAACGGGCAGATCGTACTGGACAGACAGGTACATCTAAAAAAAGAGATTCGTCTGAATCATAAACAACAAATTGTTAGTTTCCATTTTTCTGCTCCGGATTTTAGCCAAAACCGGAAAATAATGTATGCGTACAAACTTGACGGCCTTGATAAAGAATGGGTTTACGCCGGACAGCAGGTGTATTCGGCAAGTTATAGTAATTTATATCCGGGTACCTATTGCTTCAGGGTGAAAGCTGAAAACGATAAAGGGATATGGAGCGAAGAAAAGACACTGCTTGTCCATGTATATCCTCCTTTCTGGGCTACCCCGTGGGCCTATCTGTTTTATGTCGTGTTGATGTTTGGTGTCTTATACGGTATTTTGCGTATCTTTTTGTATCAGGAGAGATTGAAACAGAAGTTACATATTGAAACCCTTCAGCATGAGAAAGAATATGAAATAAGCAACCTGAAGATTCGTTTTTTTACGAATCTCTCACATGACATACGCACTCCTTTAACTTTAATAGTAGGTCCTCTGGACTCCATCCTGAAGAAAGAATCTTTGTCTGCCTCATTACAAAAACAAATCGAAATCATACGTAATAATGCCTATTATTTATTGTCACTGATCAATCAGCTTTTAGATTTCAGAAAAATGGACACGGGTAAAAATGCTCTGACCGTATCCCGCTATTCGTTGACTGCATTTGTAGCTCAGATCACGCATGCATTTGAACCTTATGCCAATCAGCGGAATATTGTTCTTACTTTTGACAGTGAAATCAATGAAGATTGGGTTTGGTTTGATCCTCATCTGATGGCTAAAGTATTTTATAATCTGATTAGTAATGCGATCAAGTTTACGGGCGAAAATGGTCGCATACGCGTTGTTGTGTCAGGCGATGAAGATACGGCTACCGTACGGATAATAGACAATGGCATCGGGATTGATCCGGAAGAGCAGGAGCGTATCTTTGATGATTTTTACCAGTTACACAATCAGGCCGGGTCCATACTGAATACGTTTACCAGCGGAAGCGGGATCGGACTATCAATTGCTAAAAAGTATGTAGAGTTGCATCATGGAAAGATCCAGGTGACCAGTTCTCCGGGAAAAGGCTCATCGTTTACTGTAAAATTAAAGAAAGGGAATGAACACTTTGAAGTATTTCAATTGGATAAACAGGAACATGGCTTGCCCACGTTTGAGATACCCTATCTTTACTTCAGCAGGCAGGATGAATCCGCTATCGAAGAAGTGGATCCGGTACCGGAACGTAATATGGTTCTGATTGTGGATGATCATCCTGATATTATTCAGTTTGTAGCTCATTGTATAGGCGACCGGTTTAATATTTTTTCTGCCCGTCAGGGAAGTGAGGCGTTAATTATAGCCGAAAAAGAGTTGCCCGATCTGATTATTTCGGATGTGATGATGCCGGAGATGGACGGTTATGAGTTTTGCCGGAAACTCAAAGAAAATATACTGACCAATCACATACCTCTCTTGTTTCTGACAGCTAAAACCTCGCTTGAAGACACATTGAAAGGTCTTGAACTGGGCGCTTATGATTATATAACGAAGCCTTTCAATGAATCGGTGCTAAAAGCTAAAGTTGATAGTCTGATCCGTGATCTGAATGCACTGAAACAGAAAAACGGTATTCTGTCGCATACAGAAGAGAAATCTGCTAATCAACCTGCGAATGAAGATCCGTTTTTATTAAAGGTCATTCAGGTTGTCGAAGGGCATCTTGAGGATCCGGAACTGGCGTCAGATTTGATCGAACAGGAACTGAAAATCAGTAAAAATCAATTATACCGGAAATTGAAGGCTGTTTCAGGTATGTCGGTTACCGACTTGATCCGGATGGTGCGGATCAAAAAGGCTTCGGATTTATTGCTTCTTTCCGACCTGAATGTTTCTGAAATTGCTTATGATGTCGGTTTCTCCGATCCGTTTTACTTCAGTAAATGTTTTAAAAAGGAAATGGGGCTTTCACCTCTTCAATATCGCAAAGAAAAGCGGAATGTATAAAATTTCCATGTTTTTGATGAATTTATCCATGCAACAATTAACCTGTCTGCGTATGTTTGCGTATCGTTTTACAAACATATTCTGGAGCGGCAATTATGAAAAACACATTATTTTTTTTCTGTTATTTTCTTTCTGCTATTTATTGTCATGCCCATGACGCATCCTTATTTAATGTAAAAAGCTATGGCGCTTCGGGACACAAACATGATCCGGCGACCTTATTCATCCAAAAAGCATTAGATGATTGCGCTGCCCGCGGAGGAGGAACTGTTTACTTTCCGGCAGGCGATTATCTGTGCGGTTCCCTGACCTTACAATCAAATACGACGATCTGGCTTGAGGCCGGAGCAACTATTTTCGGAAGCCGGAATATGAACGATTATACACGGCATGATGCCAAAAAAGGGATTGCCGGTTTTGAATACATTCCTTCATCGCCCGTTTTGATTTATGCCGAAAATGCGGAAAATATTTCTATTCGCGGAAAAGGGACTATTGATGCGCAGGCTGAAAGGGTTTATCAACCGTTGAAAAATACGGATGATTTTATTGCACATGAAACTGTAAATGCTCAAAAAGCAGGCATTGAGATGAGGCAATATTATAAAGTGCCTCCGGCTACCTGTATGATCTATTTCATCGGATGCAGCGATATCTTGGTCGAAGATGTCTGCCTGCGGGAATCGTCCGGCTGGACGCTTCATGTGCAATGGTCTGAACATATTGTGATCAGAGGATGCCGGATTTTTTCCGACCTGAACGCCGGAGTCAATGCCGATGGTATTGATATTGACGGTTGCCGCAATGTCTGCGTGTCGGACTGTATCATTGAAACGGGAGACGATGCCATTGTTTTGAAAACGACCTCGTTGGACGGAAAATCCGAACCTTGTGAAAACATTACTGTTACAAACTGTATTCTCACCAGTACTTCTACGGCCCTGAAGATCGGAACGGAAACGTACGCCGATTTCCGGTATATTTCATTTTCGGACTGTATCATCAGAAACACAAACAGAGGTATGGGTATTATTGTACGTGACGGAGCAACAGTCGAAAATATTTCATTTTCGAACATTATCCTCGAGACTAATCGCAAACATTTTAATTGGTGGGGAAATGGGGATGCAATCTGGTTAGTTGTGAAAAAGCGGAATGAAGATTCTAAAATAGGAAAGATCGATCGGATTTTATTTTCAAATATAACCGGGACAAGCCAGGGCACTACCATTTTAGAAGGATATTCTCCGGAACATCCTTTGGGACGGGTCACAATGAATCAGATCCGTTTGAATATGCTTCCGGAGTCATTGCCGGACAAACGTGCATCCCATGCGTTTTGGGTGCGTTATGCGGAAGAAATACATCTGTCAAATGTTTTTTTACGCTGGGATGTCGCCCGGAGTGAGCCCAACTGGAAAAATTTATTCCGGTTTGAGCATATCACAGATCTGGTATTAGACAGGGTGAAAGGAAAACAGTTGCCGGACAATCCGAATCCTTGTGCGGTATATGAACATATCGCTCACAAAGAGGAGTTTCAATGTTGTATGAATTAGAGTTTACCAAATATAATATGTTTATTAATTTAAAAGGAAGTTGTATGAAAAAGGTGAGAAAATTAAAAAAAATGAGAAGCCCTGTTTCATGGACATGGTGCTTTATGATCCTGTTTTTTGCATGGGTGCCGGCTGTCTATGCAAATCAGGAGATTACGGTAATTACTTCTGTCAATGAAGTGTTGCAAGGGAAAAAAATATCCGGTACGGTCGTTGATGAAAAAGGAGACCCTATAATAGGTGCAAGTGTTTTTATTCCCGGTAGCACAATAGGAGTTACTACGGATGTAGATGGTAATTTTTTGATAACCGTGCCGGACAATACAGGCCAGATTAAAGTAAGCTATATCGGTTATCAGACTAAAGAATTAACGATCGGAAACACGACTTTTTTTCGTATTGAACTGGCAGAAGATACGCAAAGTTTAGACGAGGTTGTTGTGATTGGTTATGGTACGGCTATCAAGCGGGAAAATATCGGAGCAATCACATCAATTAAAGGAGATAACCTCTCTAAAATGAAAGGAATGTCTATTGACGCCTTGCTTCAGGGAGGAGGTACCGGTCTTCAGGTGTCGCAATCGGGAGGTAGCCCCGGAGCGCCGGTACGTGTGATGGTGCGTGGTACAAATTCTATTTTCAGCGAGACGGAGCCTCTGTGGGTAATTGATGGCGTGCCCATTGCGAATCCGACAGGCGGTTTTAACGGCTCGAATCCTCTTGCAACGATTAATCCCAATGACATTGAGTCGTTTGAAGTTTTAAAAGACACAGCAGCAACGGCAATCTATGGTTCCAGAGGATCCAGCGGAGTTATTTTAGTAACAACAAAAACCGGAAAAAAGGGAGCCGGAAAAATCAATATTGACTATAACTACGGGGTATCAGAGCTTACACGTACATACGAAGATATAGGATTCCTGAATTCACAGGATTGGATTAGTCAGGTTAATCTGTCGCGCCGAAATGCAGGTATGGCTGATATGACGGATAGCGATCTGATGAAACTTCCCATTTTTTCAAATGCATTGAAAGATCCTGATTTTGTTTTTAATCACAGTATGGTGGCTAATACAAACTGGGCTGACCAGATTTTGCGTACCGGAAGCTTTCAGGAAATGAATATTTCAACTTCGCAGGGATATGACAAGGAGAATATTTATGTGTCGGCAAATTATCGGACGGAAGAGGGAGTATTGAAAAATAATGATTACGACCGTTTTTCGTTCCGAACCAATGCAAATTATGAACCTGTGAAAAATCTCAGTATGGGAATAAAAATGAATGTAGGATATTCTACCTTGAACAATGTTCCTAACGGAGGCGCTCCGGGAGGTAATATGAACGCTGCAAACGGCGGTTTTTCGTCAATAGGAGCTGATGCACTTCCGATTGTGCCGGTATACGACAGTAACGGAGATTATTTCAACCGCTTGTCGGGTTATAATCTGACAGCATCGATCGATAAAAAATATTATAAAGATTAT
Source organism: Tannerella sp. (assembly GCA_031285685.1). GTDB lineage: Bacteria > Bacteroidota > Bacteroidia > Bacteroidales > Tannerellaceae > Tannerella. The sequence continues at coordinate 7,407 of JAITVS010000060.1, read as the reverse complement.
CGTGAGAATTATAGCTTTTTAGGAACCGTGTTTGCAGAATACAAGATGCCTTTTGTCGAAGGATTATCTCTACGTGGAGAAGTGTCGGCAGATATCAGACATGGATTGAATAATTTCTACATAGCCCGCGAATTACGTCCGACAGGAGTTAATTATGTACAGACGAATCCGTTAACTCAACGAAATTTTAACGGAAACTTGTTGTTGAACTTTGTTCGTAAATTTAATGATGTACATAGTGTGAATGTGACTTTGGGAACCGAATCACAACGGATGACCAGCCGTGCTGCTAACTTATTCGGGGAAAACAATACCGGATTGAACATGGATTTCGGCGCTCCGACCGTAATCACACGTTATCCTTCTGCCGGATTTGGCGGCGAACGTTACATTCAGTCTTTCTTTGCCCGTGCAAACTATGTTTATCAGGGTAAATACCTGATAGGAGGAAGTTACCGGCGTGATGGAGTTTCTATTTTCCGTCCTGAAAATCGCTGGAGTAATTTTGTTGCCGGTTCATTGGGATGGATTCTGACGGAAGAAGACTTCATGAAAAATCAGAATGTACTGAATCTGTTGAAGCTACGGGCAAGTATGGGGCAAACCGGAAATCAGAATATTGATGCCAATGCTACTTATACCACTAAACTTGACTGGCCCGGTTATGGTGAGATTGGAAAAACTGTAAATATCAGTAAATTAGGTTCGTCCGATCTGACCTGGGAAACAACAACTGCATATGATATTGGCGTGGACTTTGCTTTTCTTGATAACCGGATCAACGGATCGTTCGGATATTACATCCAGGATGTAAAGGATTTACTGTTTGATGTACCTGTTCCTATCTCCACCGGTTTATTTAACTCTCCAAGCGTATGGGCCAACGTAGGTGATATGCGTAATCAGGGCTTTGAGTTTAATGTGGATGTGACGCCTGTAAACACACGCTCATTCAATTGGCGGGTTGGATTTAATATTACGACGAATAAGAATGAAGTATTAAAACTTACCGAAGCTATTGATGAAAAGTCGGGATTAATGCGCGGAATGACCTATAATAAAAAAGGAGGTAGTCTGGCTGCTTTTTATCTGGCAGAATATGCAGGTATCGATGATGAAACTGGTATACCTCAGATTTATGAAATTGATCGTAACCATTTCCAGGAAACGGGAGAGACTGTAAAAACAGGGAAAATTATTCCTGCAACTACGAATAATATAAAAAATCATAAAGTTTTACATAAGGGCGAAACAGCTTTACCAACCTTTTTCGGCGGTATAAATAATACATTTGAATATAAAGGTATTGAACTTTCTTTTATGTTTACCTATCAGGGCGGAAATTCTATTTACTGGGGTACGGAATGGTCTAATGTTTCAGCCGGGAATGCATCCAAAGTATTACGAAGTGATATTTTGAATAATACTTGGACAGGCCCGGGTTCTGATGCCGCATACCCCAAATTGATGTGGAACAATAAAGGACATATTGATGATCAGGGAGTGGCTCAGTTTAATGCTGATAATACGCCGAAAAATAATTATGAATATTCGACCAATGATACAGATGCACATTTGTATAAAGGAGATTTCATTCGCCTGAGAAATTTACAGTTGGCTTATAATTTCGACCAGAGCCTGTTGAATAAGATAAAAATGAAGGGACTGAGAATTTATATATCCGGCAATAATTTACTCACTTTTACCAAATATAAAGGTTGGGATCCTGAAGCGGCCAAAGTAGACGGAGACGGAGTTGCCCGAAATCTGGAACAGGGTGTTTATGGGAATGTACTACCTACGACACGGATCTGGAATTTCGGCGCAAGCATCACCTTTTAAACGAAATGCACTTTAATAAATGTGTATTTAATATTAAATATTATAATGTAATACAGATAATCACATGAAAAAAATAGCAATATTTATAATTGGAATCAGCTTCCTTTTTACAGGATGTAATGATTTTTTTGAACTCGACTATCCGATAACTCCACCGGTTACAACCGTCGAGGATTTAGAACGGGCTACAGCCGGCGCTTATTATTATATGTCCGGTCTGTCAGGAAATGTCGGAGTTCCTGATAATTTAACCGTGTACGCTTCCTGTGTGTCTGATGAAGTAAGAGCGGTACCCGGAGGCGCGAATGTGCCCGAAGCTTTTACCTTATATGAAAGAATTACCGGAGCAGATAACACGTTGTTAAATAATATGTATAATCCGGCCTATGGCATGATCGGAGGAGCCAATAAATGGTTGCATGAGATATCCACCGGTATTTTCGACCGCCAGGAACGTGCCGAACTATTACCCCGGATCAAAGGAGAATTTCACTTTATTCGGGCATATGCATATTTCAGCCTGGTACGGACTTACTGCCCTCCTTATGAAAAAGACGGCGCTAATGACATGAAAAAGCTGCCGTTTATTACCCAACCGATTGCCGGACTATCCGAAGCTTTTCCTGAAGTAGGTTCCGTACAGCAGATTTATGATCAGATCGTTGATGATCTGAAAAACGCAAAAACTTTATTGACTGATGTACCCGGCCATCCGGGGCATGCCGGAAAATTTGCCGCACATGCGTTACTGGCAAGAGTTTATTTTCAGATGGGTGAATTTGAACTTGCAAAACAGGAATGCGATATTGTAATCGACCACAATAACGGATTGTACGATCTTAGTCAGGAGCCAATTACAGCTTGGGAAAAAGGATGGGATTGTAAGGATGCTAAGGAGGTAATCTGGCATTTTGCTCAGGGAAATACGACATATATGAATGGGTTGGGTGATAAATCGAGCGACTGGAATGTGTTGCGTCGGTTTATGGTTTTTAACTTTGCCAACTCTGCGAGCGGTTCATTGAAAGTACATGATCACCGGTGTATGGCTATCAGTTATTCGCTGTTGAAAAAAGCAGGATGGGTAAATATGAGTGATACAACCGCGACATTGGAAGCATTGAATGACAAGCGATTTAAACAGGTTTATGCATATAATGCAGGCGCTGATCCTTATGTGATCGGCATAAGCGGTAAGTTTTTCTGGGTAAACAAGTATTATCGCACTTCATTAGAAGAATCTGCCACAGGAAAAGGAATTGGAGCCGTACCTTTGATTCGCCTGGCGGAGATGTATCTGACCCGTTCCATCACCCGTTTTATGGCCGGCGATAAAACAGGAGCTGCTGCCGATCTGGATGTTATCCGTAAACGCGCGTGGGCAGGCGAAGGGGAGTACACACCGGTTAATCCGGCTATGCTTACTGCCGAAGATATCCATATTGAGCGCTGGAAAGAATTGGCCGGTGAAGCTGATCGTCTGTTTTATTTACAGGCTTTGAAAATAAATATTCCAAATGGCGACCGGGATGGAAGTGAAATTTCATACAAAGCAGATAACCTCCGCTGGAAATTGCCGCAACGCGAATATGAACTGAATCCTAATTTAGATCCGGACGTAAATTAATGTGAGTCCGACCAGGAAGATGTATGTAATATCTTGACTAAAACCCTAATTGTTGAAACGGAAGATAACACACAAGAGGTTATCTTCCGTTTCAACAATTTATCATCATAATGAATGATAAAGACTGTTTTTTGAGTTAAATGGAAATATTTAAGGATTTATACTTGGATTGCGCCGTGGAAAGCTTACGTTAATATAATTAAAATTTACTACTTTGGGTGTTGATCTCCTTTATGGCTTTACCGAAAAAGCTATCTTTGGGGCATGAATGACTACAAGAAATAAAGTCATGTAGTGTGGAAATACAATTATCATATTGTTTTTTGTCCGAAGTATCATTTTCGGATATTAATTGGTGTGATAAGAGATTTAGTGAGGAGTCTGATATTCGTATGTTATACGAATGGAAGAATCGTGAAGTTGAAGTCCTAAATGTTCAAACCGACCACATCCACATAAAAGTTCTTGGAGGCTTTGCTCTTATCTTTTTTACAAAATCCACCTTCTTTAGGGGTGCTTGTTTAATATAGTAATCATGTTGGTACTCGTGACCGGCATTAACCAATAAAAAGTAAATTTATGATGCAGTACGGTAATTTAGAAAGAGTAACAGAGACCGGAGGCCGTTTCAAAAAAAGGACAGGTCTGAAAATGACGGTGATTTTTATAACAGCACTGCTATTTTTGCAGTGCAAGTCCGGCACAGAAAAGAATGGAGCGGGGGAGTTGGCCGAAATAGATGTTACTATGGACTATCCCCGGAAAGAACTTTATTTGCAGGACATTGCAAAAGTGGAATACATCCCTTTTGAAACCAACGATAATGCACTGATGAGTCGTTCTGCAAAAATCTTTTATGTATCGGATGATTATATCATTGCCGCAAATATTGTCGAAGGCGATGTTTTTGTATTTGATGGAAACGGCAAGTGGAAACACAGTTTTAATCACAAAGGGCAAGGATCGGAGGAGTATATTTATTTGAACAGTATTGCATTTGATGAAAAGGCAAAAGAAATATTTGTTTGCGAATGGTTTTCATCTAATCCGAAAATTCTTGTATATGGCGAAAACGGAGAGTATAACCGAACACTCCCATGCCCTCCCGATTTTTGGCCCAATTTGTACAATTTCGACGATGAAACGCTTTTTGTTTACGATGACTATGGAATTTTTAATATGGAAGGATATTCCAACAGGCCTTATCTGTTCATGTCCAAGAAGGATGGGAGTTTTACCGACAGTTTGAATATTCATTTGCCTGTCAGATTATCCAATACGTCCGTTTGGCACGGAGAAGAAAACGGACAACCGATGACGTATTCAAGGAGTATGCGCATAAGTTATAATCGCTCGTATGGAAAGAATTTTCTGATTGCAGACTGGTCTGCCGATACCATTTTCCGATTGACACCTCAAAAGGAACTGCAACCGATGATTGTCCGCAAACCTCCTATGCAAAGTACAGACCCGAAAATATTATTATCCAATTTTTTAGTAACCGATAAGTTTATTTTATTGGGGGTTCATAAAATGGACTACAATGCATTAAAAAATGGAGAAGAAATTTCGCAAAAGCAATTGATGTATGATTTCGGAACCGGCGAAATCAACGTGTATAGACTAAAAAACAAGGATATTCCATCGTCGACCAACGTTACGATTATGGATGCAATAACACCTGAAAATACCGGTATCACCATGTATAATGCAGCTTTTTTGTTTGACCTGGATGGAAAAGGCGAAGCAAAGGGCGACTTGAAAGAATTGCTGAATACACTCAATGAAGATACGAATCCTGTTTTAGTGAAGATTAAGTTTTAAGATGTCTGACTTTTTGAAAATCGATAAAATCAACCGGTAAACAAAAATAACGAGTTACTCAACTCACATAATTCTCGGCAATCTGAAATTTTGGATAAATAGTTATAATTTGTCCAGGCCAATGTTTTAAACATTAAGCCTGGACAAAAAACTTTTTTATTTGCAGGAGACTTAGAATTCACTCTTCTGATATCAGGAATTATCTTGATTTAGAAGTATAAAAGTAATGCCATGCAGTTCCGTTTGCTTCATAATATGTAATGTGAAGCACATCTTCCGTCAGCTCGAAAAGTTTATAGCGGGTTTTGCCGGTTATTTGGTTATCTTCAACTTTATACCCGGGATTCAGATCGATTAACTCTAACCAGGTAACGCCATAACTGTCTTTATAAAATGACCATCCGGAAGTTTGTCCGGGATTTTTTTTGGATATCACCTGCATACTGCTGTTCAGGATAAAGGTGAGGTCTTCTTCGAATGCGGATGGGTTATCGGGACCGGCATCCCACCAGTTATTATTATTTGAACCATTATCGCCACAACCGATCGCACCGTTTACTTCATCATTCAACCTCCAGGTTTTACCTTCCGGCTGGCTGCAACCACCGGTTAATAGCCTGAAATTTTCATTGAGACATACGGTCGGATCGGTTGTTCCTACCGTAAAGCTTGTTGTAACAGGTCCAATATATCCGGCCTTGTTATAAGCGGTTATCTTTATTTCATATGTATCTGCGAAGAGGATCTTTTTAGTAAAACCAATCCCCGATTCTTTGATCTGCGCTTTCGAGCATTCAAATAATGCCTGACTTTCAGGTGTTAATAGCTTGAAGTGAAATAGATTAGCATCATTCGCATCAGGCGTGACACTTATTTTTACCTCATTCGGATTTATCAGGCTACCCATATCCCGGTCTGCTTTATCTTCCGAGCAGGAAGCTATCACTACTACCAGTAGTGATAGTATTCCAAGTTTATATATATTTTTATTTTTCATACGAATAAATATTTTAAAGGTAGGTATGGAACTCGCAGTAAGTTTTATTCATCGCCTTCGGCGTAAACAGTGTTTACATGCTTCGTTTCATATCTGCAAAAATTAATGTTAGTTTATAACTATCGCCATCCCGGATTTTGTTCCAATGCACCTTGTGCCTCATCCAAATCCATTTGACTGATAGGCATATATCTGAACTTCTCAGTCCATCCCTTTTCTCCGAGAAGTTCCGCGCCTTTGTCAAATCTCATTAAGTCGATCCAACGATGTAGTTCGTAGGCGAATTCTAATCCTCTTTCGTGGAATATGGCATTAATGGCTTGATCCTTGCCCATTTTTGTAAGATCGGGGGTGTGGAATTCATCACCGAATGCACGTTTCCTGATCCGGTTATACCATTCCTGTGCTTCCGCGTCGGCAACACCTTTCGAGCGAATACACAATTCTGTTCCTAACAATAAAACATCAGCGAAACGAAGATATCTGAAATTATTGTTATAGTTGAGATATGATGTGCCTTCTGTGGATGTATAGCCTTTGCGGGCATGATATTTATAATTGCCGAATCCGTCAAATGAGATCTGGTTATCGGCCACATAAAAATTGAGGTCAGGATATAGTTCTTTTACTTTTTGGGCTTCAATTTCATAGTCGATGAAAGTTCCTTCACGACGGGTATCTCCCGATTCATACCAGTCGTATACATTCCGCTTGACGGTTGCTTGTCCCCAGCCGCCGCCAAGTCCGCCTTCTTCAGCCGTGCGGGGATCGTTGATGTCTCTGCCGCTGATCCATGTAACCAACGGGTTCGCAACACCACTGTTTTCTCCACCCCAATTGTTGGAGTGTGCTTTTTCAGTCCATACCATTTCCATGATGGATTCTCTGCAGAATTCTCCTTCCTGAAGCCATATTTTCGAAAAATCCGGATGAAGTTCGTATCTGTTGCTATTGATAATTGTTCTCATTTCATTCAAGGCTTCGGCATAGCGTGATTCGTCGCGATGGAACAATATTAATTTCGCTTTCATCACAATGGCGGCGTCATTGATGTAACGGCCGCATTCCTTATCCGGTACGGTGACCGGCAAATTCCCTATGATCGTATTATTCAGAT
>JAITVS010000002.1 GCA_031285685.1 Tannerella sp. | reverse complement strand
AGTACGAGGGTTCCACCTCTTCCCATTCCGAACAGAGAAGTTAAGCCTTGTCACGCCGATGGTACTACGCAAGTGGGAGAGTAGGTAGCCGCCATTTTTTAAAAAGCATCGTTCCAATAAGGAACGGTGCTTTTTTGCGTTTTATCCGATTTATATTTGTATATTTGCGTCTGTCTTAAATAAATGAGAATGAGTAGTAGGATTAAAGTGAAATATTTTGGTCCCATAAAAGAAGGGCTATCAGAAAATAACGGATGGATAGAAATCAAGAAAGTGACTATTTTCATCGGGAATCAGGGAAGCGGGAAAAGTACTATTGCTAAGCTGATTTCTACCTTGTCATGGATAGAAAAGGTATTAACCCGTGGAGATTTTAATGAAAGGGAATTTACCGCTGCTAAGTTCAGAAATACATACTGTGGATACCACAGAATTTCCGGTTATTTTCTAAAAGATGAAACAGAAATTTCCTATGAGGGGGAGTCTTATAAATTTATATATACTAAACAAGGGGAATTTTTAATCGAGAAAATACAGAATGGATTGAATGCATATCCCTTACCTCAAATTATGTATGTCCCTGCTGAAAGAAATTTTATTAGTATGGTCAATAAGCCCAATTTAATAAAACAATTGCCTGACGCTCTTTTGACATTCCTTACTGAATATGATAATGCAAAGAAAGAAATAAAAGGAAATTTCAATTTGCCGGTGAATAAGGCGTTCTTAGAATACAACAAGCAGAGTGATGTTATATTTGTGAAAGGGGTGGATTATAAGGTTAAACTTACAGATGCGTCAAGCGGATTTCATTCTTTGGTTCCTTTGTATATTGTTTCATTTTATTTGTCGCAGTCAATAAAAGAGCAGGCAAATAACTCAAATAAAATGAACAGCGATGAAATAAGGCGTTTTGAAGAAGGGGTTAAAAGTATCTGGGAGAATAAGACTTTCACTGATGAGCAAAGACGTGCGGCGCTTTCTGTTTTATCAGCGACATTTAATAAATCAGCATTTGTAAATATCGTGGAAGAACCGGAACAGAATTTATTTCCATCCTCTCAATGGGAAATAATGAAGAGCTTGTTAGCAATCAATAATTCACTATTGGCTAATAAACTTATTATAACTACACACAGTCCTTACTTAATAAATGTATTAACAATTGCAGTGAAGGCAGGAATATTGATCGGCCGATTACAGGATAAGGAAGAATTAAATAAGGTCTATCCTATTGATTCGGTTATTTACCCTGATGATATTGTGATCTATGAGCTTGATGAAAATAATGGTTCAGTAGCAAAGCTGGAAAATTATAATGGACTGCCTTCTGATGAAAATTTTTTGAATAATTTTCTTGAGGAGAGTAATGCCGTATTTGCAGACTTGTTAGACATCCAACAACAATTATGATAGATTTTTTTCCAAAAAAGTATAAACAGGTTTCGAATAAGAAGCGTTTCGGGATTTGCGATACGCCCCCGCCTCCTGCCAATAAAGCATACATTGATGACGCAAATGGTCAAAGCTGGATAGCGGTAGTCGATAATTTTTATCAAGACTTAATTGTATTCATTCCGGTTGATAATTGTATTGAGATAAGAAGGTCGGATGGGACAATGGATAACCGTTGTGATGGCTTTTTATATTATGATGATACTGTGATATTTGTTGAGCTTAAGCAGCGTAATGAGAAGGGTGGTAAATGGATAAAAGAAGCGGATAATCAACTAAGAGTGACAATTGGTCATTTTGAAAAAGAACCTCAAGCAAAGGAGTTTTCTGTGAAAAAGGCATATATCGCTAATAGCGACAGACCTCGTTTTAGGACTTCTCAAGCAATAAGAATGGATAATTTCTTGACAGAAACCGGATATAGCTTAAGAATCGAAAGTAGAATACAGATTTCTTAAAATGAAATAATTTTATTTATATGATACGATTGCGGCGTCTTCCGAGAACCGGCCGAACATAATCGGGATTTGCCTCTTTTTCGTTTTTGCCGATACGTTGTCTCTTACGTATGTATACATCTCCTTAGCTGTTACTTTTTGGTCATTATTCTCATCGGCTTCGCCCTGAAAAGATTTGATGAGGTAATGAGTAAAGACACCTTGCCTTAAAAAGGGATCCTCCATAGATATTTGATTCCCGCGCGATGACATGAAGACAATAATATTTTCGTTTTTTGATACGGATTTATCATTGTATTCTTTGAGAAAATTAACGGATTTTTTAGTCGATGAAGAAGTCTTTATACTGCCGGCGTGGCAAGCGTCGGCTATACATAATTTCACTCCGGCATTCGACATTTTAAAAGCATTTTGAATATCCTTGTGTTTCAGCAAACTGCCGGGATCTTCATTCGAGTCGTACTGACAGAAGTAGCCGTCAACTCCGTGTCCGGAGAAGTAGAAAATGATATGGTCGGAAGACTTTGCCTGTTGATATTTCTTTTTGATGGCATTTAATATATTTGAACGGGTTGCATTTTCGTCAAGCAACAATACGATATTCGGATTCTGTTTGCCGTTTGTCAGCAAATTATAGAATAATTTTGCATCCGTTGCGGCGAATTTTAAATTGTTTGAAGAATCCTTATACTTCGAGATACCGACGATGACGGCGTATAACTCGGCCTGGACGTAAACCGCCGAAAATGAAAATAGAATGAACAGGTATGTCTTGATAAATTTCATAAGCGATTGTACTTAAATTATTTTGTGTTGTTATTATACATTTCCGTGATTTGGTTGTTTTTATTGAATACGATCACTTCTTTGGTTGTTCCGCTCTTTTGGGCATGATTTTCGGAGCGACGCACGGTATATTTGCTTGTCAGGTTAATAACCGTGTGTTCGTCAGTCGATTCTACAATTTTAATATCAACGATTTCGTATGTGCGTATTTTGTAATATTGTGCATATTTGATACCTTCTTCTTTGACCCTGTCCCTGTCTATCGTTGTCTTGATATTATACAACCGCTTTACCTGCGGGGCAAATAATTCATCGATGTAGCTGAAGTCATTACTCTCCTGGTCTTTATAGTATCTCTCTAATTTTTGCTTATAAAATTCGACATCATTAGGATTTGCCGTAGTTTCGACGTTAGTTTCTTCGCGCTTCACCTGTACAGTAGAGTCGGAAGCATTGTAAAGATGTTGTTCGACGCCTGCCCAATCGTCTCCATTATCTCTTTTACCAACCGTATAGATCGCTCCGGCTGCTACTATCACTAACAGAAGACAGACGATGACTCTTTTTCCGATGTTTTTCCGTTTGACATTTTTTGCGTCTGAAGGTTTGGCGGCTTTTTGATTACCGGTGAGAATTTCCGTTTCTTTTTCGGTTTCATCTGTTTTTTTGTTTCCGGGTTGATCAAATCGTTTTAGCTCCGGTCTGTTTTCCGGTTCTTTTTCTAAATAAGGACGAAGAAACGTAGCCCATTCCTGTGGAAGTTCGTCAAGTTGGAGAGGTTCGTTTACGATTTTTGATTGTATTTCAAAATCCGAACTGTTCGTATTGTTGTAGGGTACGACGCCTGTCAGCAAGTGGTAGAATGTTACTGCTAACGAGTAAATATCACTTCGATAGTCAAGGTTTTTGCTGTCTTTTACCTGTTCGGGACTCATATAGATGAGCGTTCCCATACGGCTACCCGTCTGGGTGGCGGTAATGCTGTCTCTTATCTTGGCGATGCCGAAATCCAGTAATTTAATATCTGCTTTGTCCGTCAAAAAGATATTCGAAGGCTTTATATCGCGATGAACGATGCCTTGCTGATGCGTATAATTAAGCGTATCAACCAGAATATTCCACCACTTTTGCAAGTCTGCCATACTAAAGCGTTCTCCTTGCTTTATACGGGTTGACAGGTCGCTGCCCTCCAGATACTCCATGATAATACACGGACGACCGTCAATCGTACCAAAATCGTTTACCTGACGGATATTCAAATGATCGAGATTAACCATCACTTTGGCTTCGTTTTCGAAGCGTTCGACCACCGGTTGCATTTTAATGAACTCTTCTTTTAGTATTTTTACCGCCGCCGGTTTTCCGATACTGTTTTCGGCATACCAAACCTCTGCCATGCCTCCTTCTCCGAGCCTGTATTTCAGCGTATAGCCATGAATTGTTTTGTTTCGCATACTATTGGTCACTTTTTTATATTCTTGTTTTAATATAGATCACTCCGAAAAAACTAAACGAAAACCGAAATCATTGTCGCGGTCTGCCGGCGTTTTAAAATAGCGGAAGGCGCTTCGGCTACCGCTGCCGTAGCTAAGCCAGCTACCGCCCCGCAACACGCGGAGAGTTCCTTTCGACGGTCCTTGCGGATTATGTTCCGGACTGTTTTTGTAATAATCTGTATCGTACCAATCGCTACACCATTCGAAGACATTTCCGTGCATGTCGTATAAACCCCAATTGTTCGGCGAAAAACTTCCTACAGGCAATGTTTGTCCCCGATATTCACCCTTGGGATAGTTGCTATAGGGATAGTTACCGGCATAATTGGCCTGGTCACTTGTTATATTATCACCGGTGTGAAAAGGCGTTGTTGTTCCTGCCCGGCAGGCATATTCCCATTCCGCTTCGGTTGGTAACCGGTAGCCGTCGCCGAGCCATTCGGCAAAAGCGTTCGCGTCGTGCCACGATACATTGATCACCGGCCGTTTGCCGCGTCCCCAGCCTTTATCACTTGGTAATTCCCTACCGGTCGCCTCACAAAACATATCGTACTGATCGAATGTGATTGCGTATTTACTCATCTTAAAGCCATTCAAAGAAACTTTGTGGGCATATTCATTGTCATATCGTTCTTCCTCATCGTCGGAGCTTCCCATGATAAATGTTCCGGCAGGGACATCAACCCATTCAATTGCTATTTTAGCCGGAGGAACGTCCGCAATCTTAGGCACTGTGTCTGCCGGAACAACGATTGTAACGGGGTCATTCTTACGAATCGTATCATTTACAGAGGTAGTATCGGTACGGATGAAATGGGTTTCTTTTTTTTCAGGATTGTTGTCATTGTTCAGAGTCATCAAACCGGCTATGGAAATAGCGGATAACACTCCGGCAACGCTCAATACGATTATTTTTTTTAGTTTTGACATGTTACCAGCCGGCTTGTGTTCCGATCCGAACAATTGTGTATCTCTTTCCCCGGAATTTCTGGCGTTACCATCCTTCTCAAAATGTTGTAGCAGTGGCCTTTTGTCAGGGTCTTTTTCCAGATATGGCTGTAGGAACGAAACCCATGCTTGTGGTATATTTTCCAACAACAATGGTTGCTGTACGATTTTAGACTGGATTTCGTAATCCTGGTTTTTCTCCGGATAAGGCGCTTTGCCTGATAGCAGATGATAGAATGTAACCGCCAAAGAATAGATATCGCTCCGGTAATCGACATTTTTACTATCCTTCGCCTGTTCGGGGCTCATATACATTAGAGTTCCCATGCGGGAACCCGTTTCGGTTTGGGATTTGGTAATGCTGTCCTTGATCTTGGCAATACCAAAATCGAGTAATTTAATATCTCCCTGATCGGTCAGGAAGATATTAGACGGTTTAATGTCCCGGTGCACAATCTTATCCACCACCTTGTCCCCTATTTTAAACCGATGTTGATGTATATAATTCAACGTATCAGCCAACTGGTTCCACCAGTGTTGCAAGAGGATATCATCAAATTTTTCTCCTCGCTTCATACGACTTGATAAATCGTTTCCTTCCAGATATTCCATGACGATACATGGGCGTTCGTCAATCATCCCGAACTCAGATACCTGACGCACATTCGGATGTTTCAGATTTACAATAATCCGTGCTTCATATTCGAAACGCCGGGTCACAGTTTCATCCTTCGAATATTTCTTATTCAGTACTTTGACGGATGCCGGTTTCCCAATATTATTTTCGGCATACCAAACCTCCGCCATCCCCCCTTCTCCCAGAAGGTATTTCAACGTATAACTATGGATTGTTTTGTTTTGCATGATAACTATTTATTTTTTGGCTTAAAAGCAGACCGGATTTTGTTTTTTACTTGGGAATGACCAGACGGAAGCCGATATCGAAGCACCAATACGAGGGCAAGACGTAGGACCGGCGCGCAGAACGGCAATTCCTGCCGAAGTCGTCCCAGCCACCGCCGCGCCGCACACGATAAGTTCCTGATAAAGGGCCCGTCGGATTGTTTACGGCTCCGGTAGGATAGATGTCGTACCAGTCCTGACACCATTCCCACACATTTCCATGCATATCATGCAATCCCCAAGCATTCGAAGAAAAATTATCTACAGGTAAAGTTTTTCTTCTGTATTCTACTTTCGCATTGTTATTATATGGGTAATCTCCATGATAATTGGCTTGTGATGTTGTCAGATTATTTCCGGTGTGGAATGGAGTTGTCGTACCCGCACGGCACGCATATTCCCATTCCGATTCTGTCGGTAAACGACTTCCACCACCTAACCATTGCGCGAACGCGGTCGCATCGTTCCAAGATACATCTATCACAGGTCGTTTACCACGTCCCCAACCGTAATCGCGGGGTTTATTTCTGCTTGTTGCTTCACAAAAAGCATCGTATTGATCAAAGGTGATCGCATGCTTGCTCATCTTAAACCCGTTTAAGGTCACCTGGTGTTGGGCTTCATTTCCATATCGTTCCGGTTCGCTTGCCGGGCTACCCATCGTAAATGTTCCACCTGGAATGTTGACCCATTCGATGGCAAGTTTAATTTGGAGAGTGGTTGCTGCGGATGAGGCGCTCGATGTTGTAGACGCGTTTGTTGAAGGTGTTGTCGAAGCGATGTTGGCTTTTAGTTGTTTTTGACACAAATCGACTTGTTTTCGTGCATGCGGATCCTTTGGGTTGATTGCGAGCAGTTCTTCGTACTTGCTTTTAGCTTTTTGATAGTCTTTTTCTACAAATAAAAAGTTGGCAACCGGCAATATACTCAGGCATTTGTCGGTTTGTTCTATTTTTTGGTTCACTTCGGGAGATATGTCTGATTTTTTTTTCGCTTGATAGTTTTGCTTTGCACAATCATAATCGCCTTTGTCAAAACAGTCATTTCCTAACTGAAGATAATTTGGCAACTCAATAACTTTTTCAATAATCACATTTTCATCCGGTGCGATTGCGGTCATTTGAGGTTCAATCTTGTTGCTTCTGCCGACGATGTAGAAAACTCCGATTGCTACTATCGCTAACAGAGCGCAGGCTATGATTACTCCGGCCCTGGAAATACTTTTTCGTTCGGTATTTTCAGATTCGGAAGGCTTAGAGGTCTTTTGGCCTCTTGTGAAAATTTCTGTTTCTTTTTCGGTTTCGTCTGTGTTTGGAATTTCGTATTGCTCGAACCGTTTAAGTGCAGGTCTGTTTTTCGGCTCCTTTTCTAAATATGGATGAAGGAATGTCTTCCATTCTTGTGGTAATTTGTCAAGCTGGAGGGGTTCGCTCACAATTTTTAATTGTATATCGAAATCCGAACTATTTGTATTGCTGTAGGGCGCTGCATCTGTCAGCAAATGGTAAAAAGTGACGGCTAACGAATAGATGTCACTACGGTAATCGAGGTTTTTACTGTCTTTCACCTGTTCGGGACTCATATAAATGAGCGTGCCCATACGGCTCCCTGTTTGAGTGGCGGTAATACTGTCCCTAATTTTGGCAATGCCGAAATCGAGTAATTTAATATCTCCTTTGTCCGTCAGGAAGATATTTGCTGGCTTGATATCGCGGTGTACGATGTCTTTTTGGTGTGTGTAGTTGAGCGTATCAACAAGCAGGTTCCACCACTGCTGGATGAGCGCCTGACCGAATTTTTCTCCTTGTTTCATACGACTCGACAAATCTTTTCCGTCCAAATATTCCATGACGATGCACGGGCGACCGTCAATCATTCCATAATCATATACCTGACGTATATTTGGATATTCAAGATTTACCATCACTCGCGCTTCGTTTTTGAATCGCTCCATTACCGCTTGTATATTCACAAAATCTTTTTTCAGTATTTTTACGGCAGCTCGCTTTCCAATACTGTTTTCGACATACCAAACCTCTGCCATACCTCCCTCTCCGAGCCGGCATTTCAACGTATAGCCATGAATTGTTTTGTCTTTCATATTGTGTTTGTTCTTGCGAAGCATTATCTATAAGTCGTGATAAAACTTCTGATAATAGCATAATAATTATTCTAATTTTCTATGTTTGAATCAATTATAACTAAATTATTCCAAGCGACAATCTCATAAGGTCGTTTAGTATCTCCTTTCCATTCAAGACTTATTTTTTCGGAAGGAATACCATATTTTTCGTTAAGTATTTTAGCGACAGCTCGCGTGCGTCTTTCGGCAATCCCCATATCGTAATCTACCGATTCGGAATCTCCTTTGTTAACGTAACCGACAACTTTAATGCATTTTTCCGTTCTTTTAAAATGTTCAGCAGCAAGATAAATGTTAAATTTTTGATTCTCATCGATTTCATAACTGTTTGAAGAGAAGAGCACTGTATGAGGCGTGGCGTCCATTATCTGAGTTATTTCATTTACATCATTGTGAACATCCATGAGAACTATGTTATTCCAAACATCCTGTGATAGTGCTTTTTCGTCCAACTTCCATTCGATAGCTATTTTTTCGGTAGGAATACCATATCTTTCGTTAAGTCTTTCAGCTACAGCTCGCGCACGTTTTTCTGAAAGTTTTATCCTATCTGAAGGGGGACCAAAGTTTTTGTTAGCATAACCAGTAACTCTAACCGGAAGGTTATGTTTTTTTGCAAATTCATAAACATTAAAAATATTGAGTTCTTGATTAGAATCAATTATTGAACTATTCGCACGAAAAATTACTGATCCAACTATAGCTCTTTGCTTTAATTCAGTAGCATTTGATGTATCGACAGGAATATGCTTTGTCGTTTGATTGTTTTCCTTAGTTGCGTTAGCTTTTAGTTGTATTTGGCATGAGTCGATTTGTCTTCTTGCATACGAATCTTTCGGGTTGATAGCTAATAATTCTTCGTATTTGCTTTTAGCTTTTTGATAGTCTTTTTCTGCAAATAAAAAATTGGCAACCGGCAATATGTTCAGACATTTGTCGGTTTGTTCTATTTTTTTGTTTACTTCGGAAGATCCGCCCGAAGCTTTTTCTGTTTGGTAGTTTAGCTTAGCACAATCATAATCGCCTTTGTCAAAACAGTTGTCACCCAATAACAAAAGAGAGTCGGTCGTTTCATTCGGGTGCTGTTCCACCACGTGCAAAATATCACCTTCTCCCATTCTGCTGATAAAGAAACTACCGATTGCCAATATCGCTAACACAATATAGGCGATGACTGCTTTTCTGCTACTGAAAATGCTTTTTCGTCTTGTTTTACCCGGATCTAACGGTTGAATCGCTTCAGGTTCTTCGTGTGCTTTGTCTTTCTCTAAAAAAAGCTTTGTCTCCTTTTCGATATTATTTATTCCGGGGTGTTGGGGGTACTCGAACTTTTCTAATGCAGGCCTGTTCTCCGGCTCTTTTTCTAAATAGGGGCGAAGAAATGTTTTCCATTCTTGCGGTAGTTTGTCAAGTTGGAGTGATTCGCTTACTATTTTCAATTGGATGTCAAAATCCGAACTGTTTGTGTTGTTGTAGGGCGCTGCACCTGTCAGCAAATGGCAAAAGGTAACGGCTAATGAATAAATATCGCTCCGGTAATCGAGGTGTTTGCTGTCTTTTACCTGTTCGGGACTCATATAAATGAGCGTTCCCATACGGCTACCTGTCTGGGTGGCGGTGATACTGTCCCTTATCTTGGCAATGCCGAAATCGAGTAGTTTAATCTCTCCTTTGTCCGTCAGGAAAATGTTTGAAGGCTTTATATCGCGGTGTACGATGCCTTTTTTATGTGTGTAGTTAAGTGTCTCAACAAGTAGGTTCCACCACTGCCGGATGAGCGCCTGATCAAATATCTCACCTTGTTTCATGCGGCTTGACAAATCTTTTCCGTCCAAATATTCCATGACGATGCACGGGCGGTCGTCTATTTTTCCAAAGTCATGTACTTGGCGGATATTCGGATGGTCGAGCTTGACCATAATTTTAGCCTCATTTTCGAAGCGATCCGTAACAGCTTGCATTTTGAGAAACTCTTCTTTTAGTATTTTTATAGCCGCGGGCTTCCCAATATTACTTTCGGCATACCACACTTCCGCCATACCTCCCGTACCGAGAAGATATTTCAATGTGTAATTATAGATTGTTTTGTCTTTCATATTGTGTTTGTCGTTTTATCAAAAATCGACCGCTTCGCGGTATTTTGTTAGAACTCACCATTCCTGTCAGTCGCTCGTCCCTCGCTCTTTTTTGTCATGGTTCGTTTATTAGCTTAAAGGTAGACCGGATTCTGTTCTTTACTTGGAGACGACCAGGCGGAAGCCGATACTGTCGGGGCGACGCCCAGGCGCGACGACGAAGTAGTTGCAGCTCCGAGCCGCAGAACGGCAATGCCGGCCGCCGAAGTCCCAGCCACCGCCGCGCAGCACACGAAAAGTCCCTGATGATGGCCCCTTGGGATTGTTAACTGCTCCGGTAGGATAGTCGTAGTACCAATCCTGACACCATTCCCATACATTTCCGTGCATATCGTGCAATCCCCACGCATTCGAAGAAAAACTACCTACGGGCAAAGTTTTTCCTCTGTATTCTCCTTTCGTGTTGTTTTTATATGGATAATCTCCATGGTAATTAGCTTGTGATGTTGTCAGATTGTTTCCGGTGTGGAATGGGGTGGTTGTACCCGCACGACATGCATATTCCCATTCCGCTTCGGTCGGCAACCGGCAACCACCGCCTAACCATTGGGCAAATGCAGTTGCATCGTCCCAGGATACGTTTATCACAGGATGTTTACCTCGCCCCCAACCGGAGTCGCTCGGTTTATTTCTGCCTGTCGCTTCACAAAAAGCATCGTATTGATCGAAAGTGATCGCATACTTGCTCATTTTAAACTCGTTTAATGTCACTTGATGTTGGGTTTCGTTATCCCGCCGTTCCGCTTCGCTTGCCGGGCTACCCATCGTAAATGTTCCGGCAGGAATATCTACCCATTCAATTGGAATTTTGGTTTTGGGAGAGGTTGCTGCGGATGAGGGGCTTGATGTTGTTGAAGGTGTTGTCGAAGCGACGTTGGCATTTAGTTGTTTTTGACACAGATCGACTTGTTTTCTTGCATACGGATCTTTCGGGTTGATAGCGAGCAACTTTTCATACTGTTCTTTCGCCCGGCTATAATCTTTGTCGGAAAACAAGAAATTTGCTATCGGCAAAACGCTCAAGCAATTGTTACATTGTTCAATCTTTTTATCCATTTCGGAAGCAGAACCATACGTTTTTTGCGCAGCATAATTTGTTTTTGCACAGTCGTAATCGCCTCTATCAAAGCAATCGTTTCCTTGTTGTAAATAGTCCTGTGCCTGACAAATGTTTAATGTTAAAATGCAAATTCCGATGAAAATCAATGTCGTTCGTTTCATATTGTGAAAATTAGGGTTGTTCAATTCGTTTTATTTGGAAATCCTTGATATCGGCAAAGCCCGTAGATGCATCGCGGGAGTCGTTGGCTTTGATTAACGCGTGAAATGGATGCCAATCGTTATTATAGAAAGCGACTCCTTCTACCAACAGGGCGACATCACAATTATTGGTAAAGTGTACTGTTTGAATAATACCCCAGCCACTTTCCGTCAGATTAGCCTTGATGCAATTATTGTATTTTCCGGTGGGAACGATATCCAACATCTTGTTTTCGATATACTGAATTGTCCAATCGTCGTAATTACCTAACTTATATGTAATATTCAGATCTGCAACGTATTTATTTACCTCTCCGTTTAGTTCCGCATGGATAACATAGCGGATTTCATCGCCTGTCTTTTTTGATTCCTGAATGGCTACGTCCTGAACATTTTCTATCGACTTGACCTCAAATTTACTGCGGTAAAGCATTCGTGTCGGTTCCGTTATCGTGCGTCCAATCAAATCATTTTTTATCTTTTCCACATTTGGATCCGAAGGGATTATTGTCCGAATTTTATTTTCTATCTGCGCTATTAATGGCGAGAAATCCGTCTCACCCTGTTGTTGCTTCGAATAGGCTTCTATCAGCGCGTTGTAAGCATATTGAAATTCCGCGCTTTTATGCTGATTGCTGATTCTACTTTAACACATTTCATTTTCTTGTTTATCAAACGCATAATTGATATCTTTTTGCCTTCGACAATGTCGTTCA
>JAITVS010000413.1 GCA_031285685.1 Tannerella sp. | reverse complement strand
GTCCGCTATTTCGACCATGTTGTTCTGCTTGCACCCATAATGCCGGAATTTTTTCATGGTTCGAGGCTGTCAAAAGGTGATGCGATGTTTTGGAATGGCCTCCAAACTCACATGGGTATAAATTTCGGTGGTTTTGATATGTCGGTACGCCAGACGCAATCCTACGCCCGTTTCCATCAGATGCGTAGCGTAGCAGTGCCGAAGCCCGTGTAGCTTGAACGGAACAGTGATTCCCGCCCGTTTCTTGGCTGCGGTGTACGGTATGTTCAGTTCGGATTGGGTTCATGAGCTTTACTTATCTTTCAAGTCATCAAACAGTTCACTGATAAACCGCTGCAACCGATTAATAGCCGCCTCGTCGAAGCCGGCGACATCGAAAAAATACCTGCCGTCGTTTTCAATAATGCGTTTTTTCAATAGCATCAATCGGAAAAGCCCTTTCTTTTGTACCCCGAGTTCTTTAAGAGTAAGCGCCGTTTCGGGCGATACGGCTTTCTTTTCTACAAACTTCTGTTTGAGCTCCATCACTTTTTTCAGTGTGATATAAATAGTGGCGGCACTTGGGACAACACTCATGTTTTTTTATATTATAATATTGATAATAATGATATTAATGAATTGCTGATTAAGTGGGCAAGGATGGTTACAAAGATGTTTTTTGTCCGTACATAGAAAAATGCAAGGACAAACCCTGTAAACAAATACGGGAAAATGGCAACAAAATCTCCCGACAGGACATGCAGTGAACCAAACACGATGCTGCTGACTATAATGAACAGCCATTTTTGCCCGATGATGTTCTTAAAAGAGAACCTGAAAACCAATTCTTCCGCTACCGGAGCAATAAGGCTTAGGTAGATGGTCATGATAACAGGGAATTGACTTACGCTTTGTACCGCAACCTCGCCGTTATGAGAACCGGCAGCCCCCAGACTTCTCATGATGACAAGTCCGAGAGCCTTGGCTAAGAGAATGAAAACAAAGGCAAGCCCGACCGCTTTCCATAGCTTTTTGTTCTTTACCAGCTCTTTCCATTGCCATGCCAGCTCGGTATGAAAAAAGGCGGCCGCGAGTACAATCGTCAAACAGGCGTTCAGGATGATACATATTGTTGAAACGGGCGATTCGCTTCTTGAAGGCATAAAGTAAAATATCAATATGTAAACAAGAATCATCTGCGTGCAGCAAATCAGCGATTTGTAAAATGTGTTTTGCATAATTATCTTTCTTTTTTAATGATTATCTAAATTTATTTCGAGGGCTTTTACTTACTGCCATTTACGGCTTCACCACCGTCAGTAACAGTCGCCCTGCTACCAACATACGGTTGTTTTATGTAAATCAGGGCTTTGTAAACCTGTGTTTATATCGCTTTCTGCACCGTTTCACCGTCCACTTCAACTGTTGCCACGCAACCCAATGCCACTATGGCAAGGCGCAGGCGTTTTCGCTTGCTGTCGTCCAGCACTTGCCCGTGCGGCCCTTTGAAATGCCCGGCAAGGACTTCCTCCTCGTCGCCCGCTTTTATCTTCCCCTGCTCAATGGCTACCTCGCACAGCCATTCATACAGGCGGTGTATCCGTTCTATCTCGTTTTCACTCAACACGGCATCCTTTCTTTTTAGCTTCGATTTAACATAATTGCAAATTTCGTTAATTCCTCTTATATATACTATACTGCTAATAAAATCGCCCATCGACGCAATTTTATTTTACTAATTATCAATAAAATAGAAAAAAAATGCTAAGAAATTCATGTTTTGCCCGCCGGCAAAAAAGAAGCTTTTT
The DNA here is from genome assembly GCA_031285685.1 of Tannerella sp. Taxonomy (GTDB): domain Bacteria; phylum Bacteroidota; class Bacteroidia; order Bacteroidales; family Tannerellaceae; genus Tannerella. The sequence goes on along the minus strand of JAITVS010000413.1, from coordinate 5,371 downwards.
ATAGGTCGGCGAGATACGAAAGGAATGTTTTGGCGTTGTCGAAACCCATCCGTTTGACCAACCATGTCCATTTTATAGTTATAGGTACATTTTGCAAAAATAAAAATTATCACAAATAAACTTCAATAATATACAAATTAAAAGAATAATGCCTATATTTGTATAATACTGTTTTTACAACAGGTCAGTTCCGACAAATAACAGATCCTTTTTGGTGCTGTTTAACTAAGTACGATAATTACGAATTTCCGAATTTAAATTAATCACTAAAAAAAACTCTGATAATCTATGGTATTTGATATAGAAATGATACAATCCGTACATCAAAAGTATGCAAATATAGTATCAAAGACAAGAGAGACGCTGAAACGTCCGCTTACCCTCACTGAAAAGGTGCTATATAGTCATCTCTTCAATGAAAACGAATTAAAAGATTACATAAGAGCAATAGATTATGTCAATTTTTCACCTGATCGTGTAGCAATGCAGGACGCTACAGCCCAGATGGCTTTGTTGCAGTTTATGAATGCCGGAAGAGAAACAACTGCAGTTCCTTCATCTGTGCATTGTGACCACCTGATACAAGCTTATCAATCGGCAACAATAGACTTACCTCAGGCAAAAATAGCAAATAAAGAAGTCTACGACTTCCTGCGTTCGGTATCCGACAAATATGATATTGATTTCTGGAAACCGGGAGCAGGAATTATCCATCAGGTAATCCTGGAAAATTATGCCTTTCCCGGAGGACTAATGATCGGAACCGATTCGCACACTCCCAATGCGGGAGGATTATGCATGCTGGCCATTGGGGTCGGAGGTTCTGATGCGATGGATGTCATGGCGGGCATGCCATGGGAATTGAAAATGCCTAAAATCATCGGCGTAAAACTCTCCGGAAAAATGAGCGGATGGACTTCTCCTAAAGATATAATCTTAAAACTGGCAGGTATACTAACTGTTAAAGGTGGTACAAATGCCATTATTGAATATTTTGGAGAAGGAGCCTCCTCCATATCCGCCACCGGAAAAGGAACTATTTGTAATATGGGAGCAGAAGTTGGAGCAACAACATCCATCTTTCCATATAACCGGAAAACTGCGGATTACCTGAATGCAACAGGAAGAAAGGAAATTACAGATTCGTGTAATAAAATCATAGAACATTTGCAGGCAGACCAGGAAGTATACAATAACCCGGAAAAATATTATGACAGGGTCATCGAAATAGATTTAAGCACTTTAGAGCCCTATGTAAACGGGCCTTTCACTCCCGATGCCGCTTATCCTATTTCAGAATTTGCCGCCATTGTAAAAGAAAAAAATTATCCTCAGAAAATGGAAGTCGGATTAATCGGTTCATGTACCAACTCTTCCTATGAAGATATGAGCAGGGCGGCATCAATTGCGCGACAGGCCAACGAAAAGGGACTGGAATTCAAAGCCCAATTCCTGATCAATCCCGGCTCCGAACAAATCAGATTTACAGCAGAAAGAGACGGAATACTGTCCGACCTCGAAAAGATCGGGGGAGTATTAATGGCCAACGCCTGCGGACCTTGTATCGGACAATGGAAACGCGACATGGATAATCCGGAACGGCCAAACTCAATCGTGACTTCTTTCAACCGTAATTTTGCCAAACGAAATGATGGAAATCCCAATACCCATTCTTTCGTGGCATCACCGGAAATGGTTACCGCATTCACTATAGCTGGAGATTTATGTTTTAATCCACTGACCGATATCCTGATCAACAAAGATGGAGAGCCGATAAAGCTACAGGAACCGGCAGGATATGAATTACCTCCTAAAGGTTATGCTGTTGAAGACGCAGGATACCTCGCTCCTAACAAAGATAGAGACATTCAGGTGGTCATTGATCCTAAATCCCAGCGTTTACAAGTCCTTGAGCCTTTTGTTCCATGGGACGGAAACAATATTATAAAACAAAACTTACTGATAAAGGTAAAAGGAAAATGCACCACCGACCATATTTCCATGGCAGGACCCTGGTTAAAATTCCGGGGACATCTTGAGAATATTTCCGACAATATGCTGATAGGGGCAATCAATGCATTCAATGATCAGGCAAATTCAGTCCTCGATCCGGAAACAGGAAAATACGAAAGAGTTCCTGTATTGGCAAAAAAATACAAAAGCGAAGGAATCGGTTCCATCATCATTGCAGAAGAAAACTACGGAGAAGGTTCATCACGGGAACATGCAGCTATGGAACCCCGTTTTCTGAATGTTAAAGCAATTATCAGTAAGTCTTTTGCCCGCATCCATGAAACAAACCTGAAAAAGCAAGGTATGCTTGCCCTGACATTTATTAATAAAGATGATTATGATAAAATAAGGGAAGAGGACAAAATAAGTATCCTGGGTCTGACATCATTTTCTCCAGGCAAAAACCTGACTGTCCAACTTGACCACTCCGACGGGACCAGTGAGTCTTTCGAAGCAGCACACTCCTACAATGATGTACAGATCGAATGGTTTAAAGCCGGCAGCGCTTTGAATAAATTAAGAATGAAGAATGAAGAATTTTAAATTAAGGAAGACTTTGATGGAACAAAAAATAACACTACAAAACAACAAACTGAATGTTCCGGATAATCCTGTTATTCCTTTTATAGAAGGTGACGGTATTGGTAAGGACATCTGGAATGCGGCGCAATCCGTTATCAATATAGCGGTAGAAAAATCTTATGACGGTAAACGCCGGATTATATGGAAAGAAGTATTGGCAGGAGAGAAATCTTTCAACATAAACGGCTCCTGGCTTCCGGAAGAAACGATGAATGCTTTCCGTGAATATTTAATCGGTATAAAAGGCCCTTTAACTACTCCTGTAGGAGGAGGTATCCGTTCTTTAAATGTAGCATTACGCCAAGAATTGGATCTATATGTATGCCTTCGCCCTGTGCGGTGGTTCCAGGGGGTTATCTCTCCTGTCAAAGAACCTCAGAAAGTGAATATGATCATTTTCCGCGAAAATACAGAAGATATTTATGCCGGAATAGAATGGATGCAGGGTACAGAAGAAGCCAGGAAGTTTTATAAATTCCTGAAAGATGAAATGAGTGTCAAAAAAGTACGATTCCCGGAAACATCTTCATTCGGAATAAAACCGGTATCGGTAGAAGGAACTGAGCGACTGGTCAGAGCCGCAATCCGATATGCAATAGATCATCAGCTCCCTTCTGTCACAATTGTTCATAAAGGGAATATCATGAAATTTACCGAAGGAGGATTCAAGACATGGAGTTACGCCCTTGCCGAACGGGAATTCGGCGATTATATCAAATCAGGAAAATTGATCGTAAAAGATGTTATTGCTGATGCATTTTTACAAAATACATTACTAAAACCGGAAGATTACTCTGTAATTGCAACCTTAAATCTCAATGGAGATTATATCTCAGATCAACTGGCGGCAATGGTAGGTGGTATTGGGATTGCACCCGGTGCTAATATTAATTATCAAAGCGGACATGCCATATTTGAAGCAACCCACGGAACGGCTCCTGATATTGCCGGAAAAGACATTGCCAACCCTTCCTCCTTATTACTCTCTGCTGTGATGATGCTGGAATATATGGGTTGGAAAGAAGCCGCCCGGTTAGTGGAAAATGTGATGGAACAAACCTTCAAAGAAGGAAAAGCGACAACCGACCTGGCCCGTTTTATGGAACAAGGACACCCCCTTTCAACTAAAGAGTTTGCTAAGGAGCTGATAAATAAAATAAATAATTTACCAATAGGTTAAATGAGTACATACGCTCATTAATACATCAACACATTAATTAATTTAACGTTATGGATAGAAAAAATGAATTTATGATTTATAAATTGTCCGAATCAATCAAGACAACCTGCAGGATAGACAACGAATTATTCAAACAGTATAATGTAAAGCGCGGACTACGCAATGAAGACCATTCCGGTGTATTAGTCGGCTTGACAAAAATCGGAGATGTCGTCGGATATGAAAGAACGGATAACGGATTGAAAGCAATCCCGGGTAAATTGGTATACAGAGGAATCAATGTAGAAGATCTGGTAAAAGGTCTACAAAATGAAAAACGTACAGGCTTCGAAGAAACAGCGTACCTTCTCTTGTCCGGCAAGCTCCCGGATCAGGACGAGCTGATTACATTCTCCGAAATCATCAATGCAGCCATGCCTCTGGAACAAAAGGTAAAAATGAATATTCTTGACCTCGAAGGGAATGATATCATGAATATATTATCCCGCTCCGTTCTGCAAATGTACACATTTGACGATAATCCGGATGATAATTCCAGGGAAAACCTGATGCGCCAATCCATCGAATTAATTGCCAAATTCCCGACGATCATTGCTTATGCATACAATATTATGCGTCACAGTTCATTTGGCCGCTCTCTACATATCCGCCATCCGAAAGAAGATGCTTCCATTGCAGAAAACTTCCTGTTTATGCTTAAAGGACCCAGACAATATACTCCACTGGATGTCCAGATACTGGATCTTGCTTTAATTCTTCATGCTGAACATGGAGGAGGAAATAACTCTACGTTCACAGTCAGGGTAACAAGTTCATCGGGAACAGATACGTATTCTTCAATTGCTGCAGGTATAGGCTCACTGAAAGGCCCTCTTCACGGAGGTGCAAACCTGAAAGTTATTAATATGTTTAACCATCTGAAAGAGGCTATAAAGGATTGGAACGATGATAAAGAAATTGAAAAATACCTAATAAAAATATTAAACAGGGAGGCCTATAATCGGACAGGACTCATTTATGGCATCGGCCACGCGATCTATACCATATCAGATCCGAGAGCATTATTACTGAAAGAAATGGCTAGAGAATTGGCAAAGGAAAAGAACCGGGAAAAAGAATTTACATTCCTTGAAAAACTGGAAACAAAAGCAGTTGAAGCTTTCATGAATTTCAAAGGAACAAAAGTCAATAAACAGGTTTGTGCCAATGTAGACTTCTATTCCGGTTTTGTATATGAAATGATCGGATTACCTCAGGAAGTATATACTCCGCTATTTGCTATGTCACGTATTGTCGGATGGGTAGCGCACCGCATCGAAGAATTGAATTTTGACAGCAAACGTATTATTCGTCCCGCATATAAGAATGTAGCTGATCTGAAAAGTTTTATTCCATTAAAAGAACGATAAAGAATACAATTACCGCATTTATCCTTTCCTAAATATGAAAGGTCTAAACGCAAAAAAGCACCGTTCCGTATTGGAACGATGCTTTTTAAAAAATGGCGGCTACCTACTCTCCCACTTGCGTAGTACCATCGGCGTGACAAGGCTTAACTTCTCTGTTCGGAATGGGAAGAGGTGGAACCCTCGTACT
>JAITVS010000216.1 GCA_031285685.1 Tannerella sp. | reverse complement strand
CACCAATAAGACTCACACATTGTTTTTTTCTCAGCAAAAGATATTTTTTTCAGTATCCCTTATGGAATTTTTATATTATCTGCGTCTATTGAAAAAACGACAAAATTAATTATTGTATTTATTACATAAAAAAGAGAACCATTTTTTTCCGATATACAAAAATAATTATATCTTTGCGGGAAATTTAAGGTGAAAAAAGAAAGTTTTAATTTATTTTATACATTTATTAGCTTAATAAAAATTCACTATGGCAGAAAACATTACAGTCGACCCAAAGGATGCTCAGGACAATAAAGTCATGGGAATCCTTGCTTATTTAGGAATATTAGTATTGGTTCCTATCTTCGCAGCAAAAGAATCTCCTTTCGCACGCTTTCATGCAAATCAAGGGCTTGTTTTACTAATCGCATCTTTCGCATACTCTATTGTTGTATGGATTGTGACATTTGTACTCGCAATGCTCTCACCAAAATTGGCTCTTATCGGAACACTGCTAAGCCTTGTATCGATAGTGTTTCTTGTTCTGATGATCATTGGCATCATTAACGCTGCCAAAGGCGAAGCAAAAGAACTTCCGGTAATCGGCAAATACAGAATCTTAAACTAAGATAAGATGATGGAATAATAAAAAAACGAGCACTTCTTTTTTGAAGTGTTCGTTTTTTTATATATGAATTAACAAGACAACCACTTACTTTTGTATGATTTTTAATAATTGAATAGAATGGAACAATTAAAGCATGAATGTGGCGTAGCCATGATACGGCTGCTTAAGCCGTTGGAGTATTATCATCAAAAATACGGCACATGGATGTATGCACTCAACAAATTATATCTGTTGATGGAGAAACAACACAACCGTGGACAAGAAGGAGCAGGCCTTGCCTGCGTTAAGATGGAAGCCAAGCCGGGAGAAGAATATATGTTCCGTGAGAGAGCAGTTGGAACAAGCGCTATTACGGAAATATTTGATAATGTACACAACTACTACAGACATATTCCGGCAGAACAGTTGAACGACCCTATCTATGCAAAAACCGAGCTTCCTTTTGCCGGGGAACTGTACATGGGACATTTACGCTACAGTACAACAAGTAAATCCGGACTTTCGTATATTCACCCGTTCCTGCGCCGCAATAACTGGCGGACACGTAACCTTGCCATTTGCGGCAACTTTAACATGACAAACGTAAATGAAATATTCCAAGATATCACGTCAACGGGACAACATCCGCGTCATTATGCCGATACCTACTTTATCCTTGAACAGCTTGGACACCGGCTCGATCGTGAAGTCGAACGCCTTTTCAATAAATACGAAGCTGAAGGTCTGAAAAATCCGAAGATCACCCGTGCCATTGAAGATAACATAGATCTTACAAATGTAATGAAAAAGACAGCCCACACATGGGACGGAGGATTTATCATCTGCGGTGTAACCGGAAGCGGAGAATCATTTTCCATACGAGATCCATGGGGTATACGAACAGCATTCTATTATGCAGACGATGAAATCGTCGTACTGGCATCGGAACGGCCGGTAATACAAACCGTAATGAATGCATCAATGAATGACATAAAAGAACTTCAACGGGGAGAGACGCTATTAATAAATAGCAGGGGAGAGGTAAAAACATCACAAATCCTCGAACCCAAACAATTAAGCGCATGCTCTTTCGAACGTATCTATTTTTCCCGTGGAAGTGATTTTGACATATACAGGGAACGTAAAAAACTGGGGAAAAATTTAGTTAAACCTATCCTCAAAAAAATCGATTACGACATAGAACATTCTGTCTTTTCATTTATCCCGAACACGGCCGAAGTCGCCTATTTCGGTATGCTTGAAGGATTGCAGAAATACCTCGATCAACTCAAAGCTACGCAAATAGCAGAAAAAGGCCATTCCATTACTGAAGAAGAATTAAGGAAGATACTCTCACAACGTATACGCAATGAAAAGGTGGCCATAAAAGACATAAAACTACGTACATTTATTGCCGAAGGAAACAGTCGTAACGACCTTGCGGCGCATGTATATGATATAACATACGGAAGCATTGTACCTTCGGAAGATAATCTGGTTGTGATAGACGACAGTATTGTACGCGGAACAACACTCCGGCAAAGTATCATCAGCATCCTTGACCGCCTGAATCCGAAAAAAATCGTCTTCGTTTCTTCATCGCCACAAGTACGCTATCCTGATTACTATGGGATCGATATGTCGAGCATGGATGAATTTATCGCATTTAAAGCCGCAATCGAATTGCTCAAAGAAAGAAAACAGGAAAACATTATCATTGACGCATATCATAACGCCAAAAAACTACAGCCTGACGCAAATATATTGAGTATCAATTACGTAAAAGAGATCTACGCACCATTCACAGATGAAGATATCTCAAAAAAAATCGCAAGGATGCTAAGCAGTCCGAATATACGGGCGGAAATTGAAATCATATACCAAACGATAGAAGGTCTTCATGCCGCATGCCCGGATCATCCGGGAGACTGGTATTTCTCCGGCAATTACCCTACTCCGGGTGGAACCAGAATGGTTAATCAGGCTTTTATTAATTACATGGAAGAAACATATTTTAAATAGAATAATCGATGAACTTAACAAAGGCAACATTAATTTTAGACGATGGAAGTAAGTACGAAGGTTTCGCCTTCGGGGCAGAAAAATCAGTAACAGGAGAAGTAGTTTTCAATACCGCCATGAGCGGTTATCCGGAAAGCCTTACCGATCCTTCGTATGCCGGACAACTGATGGTTCTAACCTATCCCCTTATCGGTAATTACGGCGTTCCTGCACGAACATTGCAACCGGACGGTATTTCCACTTTTATGGAAAGCAACCGCATTCACGCAAATGCACTTATAGTCAGCGATTATAGCCACAAAAGCAGCCACTGGAATTCTGCCGGCACACTTGCCGAATGGCTGAAAGAAGAAAACATTCCGGCCATTTATGGCATTGACACACGTGCACTGACAAAGCGCCTTCGTGAACACGGGGTCATGATGGGACGAGTCATTATCGGCAATGACCCGAAAAAAATTCTCCACCCCTCATTTTCTGATTTTAAATACGATGAAATTAATTTTGTCGATAAAGTATCATGTAAAGAAGTTATAGCGTATAACGAAAGCAACGGCAAAAAACGTGTGATTCTTATTGACTGCGGAGTTAAACATAATATTATCCGTAGCCTGAAAAAAAGAGACCTGACTGTTATACGCGTACCCTGGGATTATGATTTCAACCGGATGGAATACGATGGCCTATTTATCAGTAACGGCCCCGGTGATCCGGATACATGCGATAAAGCAGTACAGAACATTCGCAAAGCTCTTGATGGCGACAAACCCATTTGTGGCATATGCATGGGAAACCAGCTGCTGGCGAAAGCGGGAGGAGCGTCCATATACAAGTTAAAATACGGACATCGCAGCCATAACCAGCCCGTCCGGATGGTAGGAACAAATAAATGTTATATCACATCACAAAATCATGGTTATGCTGTCGACAACAATACACTTGGAAAAGACTGGGAGCCTCTTTTTATCAATATGAATGATGATACAAACGAAGGGATACGTCACAAGAGCAAACCGTTCTTCTCTTCACAATTCCACCCTGAAGCCTGCAGCGGACCTACGGATACGGATTTCATCTTTGATCTGTTTACGGAGATGTTGTATAAATAATAATCAAGCAACCAATTATATATATGGAAAAGAAAGAGATAAAAAAAGTATTGCTCCTCGGTTCAGGAGCATTGAAAATTGGTGAAGCAGGTGAATTTGATTATTCCGGTTCACAGGCATTGAAAGCTCTTAAAGAAGAAAACATACAAACAATACTTATCAATCCCAACATTGCAACGGTACAAACTTCCGACGGTATAGCCGACAAAGTGTATTTTCTACCGGTCACACCGCTTTTCGTCGAAAGGGTCATAGAAAAAGAACGCCCCGACGGAATCATGCTGGCATTCGGAGGTCAAACCGCCCTGAACTGCGGAGTTGAACTTTATAAGAAAGGAATACTTGAAAAATACAACCTGCAAGTACTCGGAACTCCTGTTCAGGCAATTATGGATACGGAAGACCGGGAATTATTTGTTGAAAAACTCAATGAGATAAATGTAAAAACGATTAAAAGCCAGGCTGTCGAAAATGCGGAAAATGCTCGCCAAGCGGCACAAGAACTGGGTTATCCTGTTATCATACGCGCTGCTTATGCTCTCGGCGGACTTGGCAGTGGGTTCTGTAATAATGAAGAAGAACTGAACATACTGGTGAAAAAAGCCTTCTCTTTTTCACCACAAGTGCTTGTCGAAAAAAGTCTGAAAGGATGGAAGGAAGTTGAATATGAAGTCGTACGCGACCGTTTCGACAATTGCATCACAGTCTGCAACATGGAAAACTTTGATCCGCTGGGCATACATACAGGAGAAAGCATCGTCATCGCACCATCGCAAACACTGACTAATGCCGAATATCATAAATTGAGAGAACTTGCCATCAAGATCATACGACACATCGGTATTGTCGGGGAATGCAACGTTCAATATGCGCTTGACCCGGAAAGCGAAGACTATCGTGTCATAGAAGTAAATGCCCGCCTGTCACGCTCATCGGCATTGGCATCCAAAGCAACGGGCTACCCGCTCGCATTCGTTGCTGCCAAATTAGGATTAGGTTATGGCCTTTTCGATCTGAAAAACTCCGTCACCAAAACAACATCTGCATTTTTCGAACCTGCGCTCGACTATGTTGTCTGCAAAATACCCCGTTGGGATCTGGGTAAATTCCATGGGGTGGCACGCGAACTCGGCAGTAGCATGAAATCTGTCGGCGAAGTCATGTCAATAGGCAAAACATTTGAAGAAGCCGTACAGAAAGGATTGCGTATGATCGGACAAGGCATGCATGGTTTTGTAGAAAACAAGGAAATTGTTATACCGGATGTAGATAAAGCGCTCCATGAACCTACAGATCTTCGTATATTTATCATAAGCAAGGCATTCCGTGCAGGATATACGGTTGACCAGATACACGATCTCACGAAAATCGATAAATGGTTTTTATATAAACTGCAAAACATCATTCATACAGCCGAAGAATTAGAAGCGTTATCTTCCATCAATGATAATGATGGTCGTTACGAACTTATTAAAAGGGCTAAAATACAAGGATTTTCTGACTTTCAGATTGCACGCGCGATCTGGAAAGATAACATGGATGACAAACATCACGACGAGGTTCGTAAATGCCGCAAAAAGCTGGGGATTACACCTGTCGTAAAACAGATTGATACATTAGCGGCGGAATACCCTGCCCGGACAAACTATTTATACTTGACATACAGTGGTACGGAAAATGATGTGAAATATCTTGGAGACCACCGCTCGATTGTTGTACTCGGTTCGGGAGCATACCGTATCGGATCGTCGGTCGAGTTCGACTGGTGCGGCGTTCAGGCGCTAAATACGATTCGCAAAGAAGGCTACCGTTCTGTGATGATAAATTACAATCCGGAAACGGTTTCGACTGACTATGATATGTGCGACCGCCTGTATTTTGACGAATTGACATTTGAACGGGTCATGGACATCCTTGAACTCGAAAACCCACACGGAGTAATTGTTTCCACAGGAGGACAAATACCAAACAATCTTGCCGTACGCCTTGATGAAAATAAGATTCCGATTCTCGGAACCACGGCAAAAAGTATAGATAATGCCGAAGACCGTCATAAATTCTCTGCGATGCTTGACCGCATCGGTGTAGACCAGCCGCGCTGGAAAGAACTCACTACCCTCGAAGAGGTAAATGACTTTGTAAAAGAAGTTGGCTTTCCTGTATTAGTACGTCCGAGCTATGTACTAAGCGGTGCGGCAATGAATGTCTGCTCAAACGAAGAAGAACTTGTGCGCTTCCTGAATGTCGCGGCCAATGTAAGTAAAAAACATCCGGTTGTCATTAGTCAGTTCATTGAGTTTGCCAAAGAAGTGGAAATGGATGCAGTTGCCGAAAACGGAGAAATTGTCGCTTACGCCATATCCGAACATATTGAGTTTGCAGGCGTGCACAGCGGTGATGCGACCATTCAGTTTCCGGCACAGAAATTATACATCGAAACGCTTCGCCGCATCAAACGCATTAGCCGTAAGATTGCCAAAGAGCTAAATATTTCAGGGCCTTTCAATATTCAATACCTCGCAAAAGGAAACGACATCAAAGTCATTGAGTGTAATCTGAGAGCATCCAGGAGTTTTCCTTTCGTAAGCAAAGTATTGAAAATAAACTTTATTGACATTGCTACACGTGTCATGCTCGGGTTGCCGGTTGAGAAACTCAGCGGAAGTGAATTCGATCTTGACTATGTCGGTATCAAAGCGTCACAATTTTCATTCAACCGCCTGCAGAACGCTGACCCTGTTCTCGGAGTTGATATGGCGTCGACAGGTGAGGTCGGCTGTCTGGGCGATGACACATCCGAAGCCATTCTGAAAAGTATGCTTTCCGTAGGATATCGTATACCGGAAAAGGCAGTGCTCCTTTCTACCGGAACATCAAAGCAAAAAGTGGCCATGCTTGATGCTTCACGTATGCTTCTGGAAAAGGGATACAAACTTTATGCAACCGGAGGAACACATCGCTTCTTAGAAGAAAACGGCATTGAAAGCACCCATGTGTACTGGCCCAGTGACGATCGCAAACCACAGGCATTAGATCTTCTTCATGAACGTAAAATAGATATGGTGGTCAATATACCGCGCAATCTCACAGCAGGAGAACTGGATAATGGCTATAAAATACGACGCGCTGCTATTGATCTTAATATTCCATTACTCACCAATGCAAGGTTGGCGGATGCCTTTATCACTGCATTCTGCACACTTAAACCGGAAGATCTTCAGATCAAAAGCTGGGACGAATATCAATAAATACACATAGAATAATACTTCATTCCGATAAAATGTAAATAAGTTTTTGTCTTATCCTCAATTATTGCTATATGTCGTAAAAGAGCAGAATATAGTTCTATTTCGGCAAATCAAAAAATATTTTTGATTTGCTCTTAATTTTTCGCTATATTTGTGGTGGAGACTTTTTATTGATTAACCGCGATATTAGCAAATATGGGTATTTCTGCATTTCTAAGCATAATCTTTATAGTACTGTACTGCATTACTATCATAGGAGTAGTGCTACTGATTTTACTGGAAAACCGTAACCCTCTGAAAACAATTCCATGGGTTATCGTTCTTATTTTCGTCCCGGGTATAGGATTGATTTTTTATTACTTTTTCGGACGCGAAGATCGTCGTTTGCGCATCATAACACGACGGATGTCCAAACGTTTCCGTAAGCACACAAAAATAAATATACCACAGAAAGTTAACGAAATACCGGAGCAATATCATCCGTTAGCACACTTGCTGAACAACAGTAATTATTCTGCAATATTCAGCGGAAGTCATATTTCCGTTTATACCTGGGGAAAGGAAAAGTTTGATGCACTGCTCGAAGATATCAAAAACGCGCGTCATCACATACATTTGCAATATTACATATTCAATGATGATAAAATCGGAAACGTGATAAAAAAGGCTCTGATAGAAAAGGCCGGAGAAGGAGTCATTGTACGTGTATTATATGATGATGTAGGCTGCTGGAATACAAAAAAAAGTTTTTTTGAAGAAATGAAAAATGAAGGCATCGAAACATCTTCATTCCTCAAAGTAGTATTTCCGATACTCACAAGTAAAGTAAATTATCGAAACCACCGTAAAGTAGTTGTCATTGACGGTAAAATCGGCTTCATGGGTGGTATGAACATTGCAGACCGTTATGTTGAGGGTAATAAGTTAGGCCCTTGGCGCGATACTCATTTCAGAATTACAGGACCAGCCGTTTATGGCCTGCAGGCTTCATTTTTGTTAGATTGGTACGCTGAAAGCGGCAAACTAATGAATGGTAAAGAATACTATCCTGACTTACAAACATACTCCGATATGAAGATGCAGATTGTTGTAAGCGGGCCTACTATCCAATGGCGAACACTCATGCAGGCTTATATCTTCTGTATATCCAATGCAAAAAAATATATTTATATCCAGACTCCTTATTTCCTCCCTACAGAGGCACTGAACCAAGCACTTCAAATGGCAGCTCTCGGAGGTATTGATGTACGCCTGATGATACCTAAACGCTCAGATACCAGGTCTGCGCAAATGGCTACATTTTCATATGTAGATAAAATGCTGAAAGCAGGTGTTAAAGTTTATCTGTATGACAAAGGATTTATTCATTCCAAACTACTATTGGTTGATGATATGCTCAGCAGTTTCGGTTCCTCGAATTTTGATTTCCGTAGTTTCGAACATAACTTCGAGATCAACGGATTCGTTTATCAAAAAGATTTTGCGTTGGAAATGAAAGATATATTTATGCAGGACATTCAGAACTGCACTGAAATTACTTATCCGGTATGGCGGAAACGCCCGATAACCAAACGTCTCACGGAATCGTTTATGCGGTTGTTTGCACCGCTCCTATGATCTGACAAAGATACTGAAATTCACTGCGCCGTAAACGCGATGCTGATAAAAAAAGGGCAGCTCGGAAAAATCATTTTCTTTGGAATGCTCCATAACAAATACCCCACCTTCACGCAGGAGGTTCTTTTCCTGAACCAGATTAGGAATATCCGGTAACAATGTCAATGAATAAGGAGGATCGGCAAATATAAAATCAAACGATTGCTCAGGAACCGTATTCAGAAAACGAAATACATCACCTCTGACAAGATTCAATGCCTCCGTCTTAAGTTCCCTGGCTACCTTCATTATAAATGCGGCATGATTCCGATCCTGTTCCACTGCAGTCACAAAACGGCATCCCCTTGATAACAACTCAAATGAGATACTACCCGTACCGGCAAATAAATCAAGCGCATCCGCTCCTTCCAGATCAATCAGGTGAACCAGCGCATTGAACAGGTTTTCTTTCGCAAAATCAGTCGTAGGCCGTGCTCTAAATGATGATGGTATCTGAAAACGACGACGACCGTATATACCGCTTATAATCCGCATTCCATCAAAGCTACAATATCCATATAAAGGTCCTGATCCACAGCAACCTGATAATCTTTCATCTTTGGTTGCAAGTACTCCGACTGCCTCACATATTTATTGATTACGGACATAGCAGACTGACATCTGCCCTTATCGCCGCAAAAAGAAAGGCAATCTTCAAGCTGATTAAAACCAAGCTGCTTACATATATACATTATATAGTATATAATATCATTATCGGTTTCATAGTCAAAAGAATTAACAAACAGCAATTCGCCACGTTCCAGACACAGCACATCCATCGTACAATCATGTACAACAACATACATTTGTTTTGGATAACATGTAAGACTTTTTTTCTGCCACAAAATCAACAGAGGTGACAAAGAATGGATAAACTGAGGATTCGTAAGCGAACGCACAAGAAACTCATATGACTCACGATCAAAACCAAAAAGCAATGATGAGTTCAGTATCTTTAACGGCTGTACAAGAATTTTCAGAGATTCATCTTCCTGATGACAAAAAGAAAACAGCATTTTTTTATCCTTCTCGGAAAAAACACTATCAGGCACCAGCGTGTACTTTCCGGAAACACAAATTACATACAACGATTTATAGATATAGGAGAGACACGGATTATTAAAAAATACATCTTTCAATGATTGTACCATAGATAAATCACGGTCAAAAAGAATGGTTTCCGTGAAAAAACTATCCTTCTCCAATGGTAAATATCCAGAAAAAGAAAGTCCATCCGGCAATAGCCGGATGGATACTTCATATTTATCCGAATTATCAGCAGTCAGCGTGTTTGGAACACGTATTGTCATGATGATATCTTATAATTGCTCCCAGTTTCCTGCGTTATTGTTAATCTCCGTAACAGAACCCACTCGGAGTCCGTTGTAACGGTTCAATTTCGTCATTTTATCTTTCAGATTAATAAGCAATTGTTTATCCAGATCACCTAAATAAACATCATAAGGAACAGCAGCCTCAAATACCGGTACGGTATAACCTGAAGGTGAAGTCAGTGTGGCTGTATCAAGGCTAAAAGCATTACTCTCAAATCCCGGAACTTTTCCAATAGAAGCAACATCATAATTCCGTCCCAACAATGTATCTTTTGCCAGTATCCATGTTGTATCACGTCTTATGATTCCCTTTGCCACAGCTTCTTTCTCTGTCATTCCGGCCTTTAACTGATCATCCGTCAACTCTCCTTCTTTTACAAGAAAAGGAATTTTGTATTCATTCAGAAATTTTTGAAGATCGGCAAAACTACCGGCATAATGACCATATTGATTCCTAAACCCGATTTGTGCGTCACGTATAGCGATTAAACGGTCTGCAATAGCTTTCTCACGAACTTTTTGTTGTTTTTCAAAGTTAATAGGCGACATAATACTTTGCACGCACATGTATACAAGGGCGGCAATAGCTGCTACTAATAAGATTCTAAGTACGACTTTCATAATAATTTTATATTGTTTTAATTTTTGTATTCGTTCTGCAAATATAAAAAAGAATATTTTAAATAACTATCTTTATCGCCAAAATATTTTTTTTTTTGTATGATCAAGAATTTCGTCCTACACAAGATATTAGAGTTCTTCCCCTTTGAACCTACATCCGAACAATCTTCCGCATTACAGATATTGTCGGACTTCCTCATGTCGCGTGAGAACAACAACATCCTGTTGTTCAAGGGATACGCAGGAACAGGAAAAACGACCATGTTGGGTGCAGCGGTAAAAATGATGGATTCTTTGCATCAGAAGACCATACTTTTGGCCCCTACGGGCAGAGCTGCAAAAGTATTTTCCGAATATTCCGGACACAGCGCATTTACCATTCATAAAAAAATCTATCGCCAGAAATATTTTTCGAACGACTTTTCAGGCTTTTCCCTGACTGACAACCTTTACAAAGATACCCTTTTCATTGTAGATGAAGCATCCATGATATCAAATGAAAACGCAGGAATGTCCGTTTTCGGCAGCGGATGCCTGCTCGATGATCTTATACAATATGTCTATTCCGGTGATAACTGCAGACTGGTACTTATGGGAGATGCGGCTCAGCTCCCTCCGGTTTCTCTCACAGAAAGTCCGGCTTTAAATGCGAAATATCTGAAAAGATATAACTTGAATGTCACCGAAATACAACTCACACAAGTAGTGCGTCAGCAGGAAGATTCGGGCATATTACTAAATGCTACGAATATACGCAATGCTCTCCGCAGCGGAAAAATTGATATCTACCCGAATATTCTGACCGGGAATTTCGCGGATATCAGAAAAATAAGCGGAGAAGAGTTGATCGAGGAAATTTCATCAGCATACAGCCGGGACGGAATTGATGACACCATAATCATATGCCGCTCCAACAAAAATGCAAATATTTACAATAATGGTATCCGCAACCGTATTTTATACCGCGAAGAAGAAATATCGTCGGGTGACAGGCTGATGGTTGTCAAAAACAACTATTTCTGGGGGAAGGCGCATAAAGACATTGATTTTATAGCTAACGGTGAGATTGTACAAGTATTACGCGTAAGGCATACAGAAGAAGTCTATGGATTTCGTTTCTGCAATGTACTGGTACGCTTCTCAGATTACGATACGGAAATGGAAATTAAAATAATACTGGATACCCTTCAGAGTGAATCTCCTGCATTATCCAAAGAATCAAACGATAAACTATTCGCCTCTGTAGCCGAAGATTATGCAGATATCCGGACAAAACCGGAACGCATAAAAAAAATAAAAGAAGATTCGTACTTCAATGCCATACAAGTAAAATATGCGTACGCCGTAACATGTCACAAAGCACAAGGCGGACAATGGAGTAATGTATTTTTAGATACGGGGTACGTTACTGAAGAGATGATGGGGGAAGATTTTTATCGCTGGTTATATACAGCCTTTACGCGTGCGACAAAACAACTGTACCTCGTTAACTGGCGATTGGAAAAATAACACAAAACGTAAAGACAGACAGCATCCCGACAACATTCCTTATTGAATAATCAATGTGTCGCTCCGCTTCCGTCCTGAATAGTCTATCGCTTTACGAAGTGAAGCAAAGCGATTATTAATTCTGAAAGGAAGCAATAAAACAAATCAATTTGTTTTGCATTTTTCTCAGCTTGCACTATCTTTGCAAAAGTGAGGCACATAAATTATGTTGTGTTTGCGCACAGAGTTTTATAAGATTAAAAGTTATGGCGAATAATGATAGACTAAAACAGATAATATCCAATATACAGATATTAAGCGACTTATCAAACAGTATGATTGATTCGGAAATGTATCCTGTCTCTTTTTTCAGTCAGACTTTCGACCTGATACAAAAAATACAAAGCGACTTCCATACCCTTGAAGCGGATCAGGTTGAATTGTTTGCCGCGCAGATGAAAAAACATCGGGCGCTGATATTATCCATTCATCAGCAAATGCGCAATATATCTCCGGATATACAGACACAAAGCCAGACACCGACTACTATAGCTAAACCGGCACCTTCAGAGATATCTCAAAAGCCCGGTACCATTCAAACGGAAGATGCGCCTCAGGTAAAAGCTCCGGAACAAAAGGAAGAAAAACCGAAAAAGACTTCGTTTTTCAGCCGCTTGGGAATACATAAGGAGGAAAAAAATGAAGATTCCGGAGATAATTCTGCAGAGAATGTTGTAAAACAACCAGAAGCACCTAAAAAAAAGCAAATTAAAGAGACAAAAGTCATTTCCGAGGTAAAAAAAACAACACCTGTAATAGAAGACCCGATCAAGGTTCCTGTAAAAAAAACCGTTATTGAAAGTTCTCCTTCACGGGAAACACCATCTTCCGGAAAGAAGGTTCCGATAAAAAAAGCGGAGGAACCTGTTGCCAATGCACAAACTA
>JAITVS010000206.1 GCA_031285685.1 Tannerella sp. | reverse complement strand
TATACTTATATTCATATCTATTTCTAGCCATCTAGAAATTCTTTGCTGGATTTAATAAAAAGCCTAAAAACATTAATAATATCAGGGATTGTGGAATCTGAAACAAATCGTTGAAAAAGCTTTGGAATATAACATAAATACAAGCTAAAACAATTGTTGCTATGTTTGATAGTACTAATAAAGAGAAAATAAAGTTATTTCTATCATTTTTAAATTCTAGCATACCTATATTAAAAACTCCTGAAGTTAATGCTAACATTGCAAGAACTCCTATTATAGAATTCCAAGAGTTATATGTAGTAATAATACCATAATCTTCAATGGATAATAAACGAGTAAATATCGGAGTTGTAATAATATTTAACCCTTGAGTAAAAAAACTTGCAAAAGTATAAGCAATAGATGCTTTCGCTGCCTTTGACATGTTTTTTATCTTATCCCAAAAATTCATTTATGACGTTCCAAATGTTGTTTTCTTGAAAAAAAGTTCTTTATATCATATACAACACAAATATTATGAGACAAAGAGTGAATGTCTATGTTTTCAAATTTATTATGACTAACAGCTAATACAATAGTATCAAATTCATCCTCTGATATTTCATTCAGTACATTCAGTCCATATTCATGCATTACTTCTTTTGGATTTGCCCATGGGTCGTAGATGGTTATGTTTGTGTCGTATTCTTTTAATGCGTTTATTACATCTACTACCTTTGTGTTGCGAATATCCGGACAATTTTCTTTGAAGGTGATACCTAAGATTAAGATATTAGAACCTTTTACTTGTATACCTTTCTTGATCATTTGTTTTACCACCTGGCTGGCAACATATTCACCCATGCTGTCATTCAGACGGCGACCTGCAAGGATGATTTCAGGGTGATAGCCGTATTCCTGAGCTTTTTGTGCGAGATAATAAGGGTCTACTCCAATACAATGACCACCAACTAATCCGGGTTTAAAAGGAAGGAAGTTCCATTTGGTTCCGGCAGCTTCCAGTACAGCATTCGTATCAATATCCATGCGATCGAAAATTTTCTTTAATTCGTTGACAAATGCAATGTTGATATCACGTTGTGAATTTTCGATTACTTTGGCGGCTTCGGCTACCTTGATAGTTGGAGCAAGGTGAGTCCCCGCTGTGATTACGGATGCATATAACGCATTTACCTTTTCTCCGATCTTCGGAGTGGAACCGGAGGTTACTTTTTTTATTTTCTCAACTGTATGCTCCTTGTCTCCGGGATTGATACGTTCCGGTGAATAGCCTGCATAGAAATCGGTGTTGTATTTTAATCCGGAAACTTTTTCCACTACTGGAATGCAATCTTCTTCAGTTGCTCCGGGATATACCGTCGATTCGTAAATAACAATATCACCTTTACCAATTACTTTTCCAACAGTTTCACTAGCTTTACATAATGGAGTCAGGTCCGGACGATTATTTTTATCGACAGGGGTAGGGACGGTTATGATATAATAATTGCAGTCTTTTATGTCATCTATATTGCATGAACAATATAAACCCGCTTGATCATTTGCCGATTTTTTAAGGACTGCTTTCAATATAGATTCTTCAACTTCCAGCGTATGATCTTTACCGGACATTAATTCGTCGACTCTTTTCTTGTTAATATCAAAACCTACTACCGGATATTTTGTGGCGAACAATCTTGCCAATGGCAAACCGACATATCCAAGACCTATAATTCCAATTTTTATCTTTTCCATCTTATTTTAAATTTTCCCAGTACCATTGAACGGCTTCTTTTAATCCATCTTTCATACTATATTCGGGATTGTAATTCAGTAACTTTTTCGCTTTATCTACGGAGGCCAGCGAGTGGGGGATATCTCCCAACCGGTTCGGACCGTGTTCTTCCTGAACGTTTAATATGGCTGGATCGTATACTCCCAGATATTCTTTCAGGTAAGCGACTAACTGGTTTAATGTGGTTCGCTCGCCATAAGCCGTATTGTATACCTGATTAATAGCATCTTTATTGGTGGTGGAAAGCGCCAACAGATTCATTTGGATCACATTTTTTATGTATGTAAAATCCCTTGAATACTCACCATCACCATTAATTACAGGTGGTTCATGATTAATCAGTTTTTTTACGAAAAGAGGGATTACTGCTGCATATGCACCATTTGGATTCTGACGCTTTCCAAATACATTGAAATAACGCAAACCGATACATTCCATTCCATAAGTTCTCGCAAAAACATCGGCATAAAGCTCATTTACATATTTGGTGATAGCATAAGGTGATAATGGTTTTCCAATTATATCCTCGACTTTAGGCAAACTCGCGGAATCACCATAAGTGGAGGAACTGGCAGCATAAACAAATCGCTTGATACCTGCATCCCGGGATACGACCAGCATATTCAGAAATCCTGAGACATTGACTTCGTTCGTGGTAATAGGGTCTTTGATTGAACGGGGAACAGAGCCCAATGCTGCTTCATGAAGTACGTATTCCATTCCTTCAACCGCCTTTCGGCAAGTTTCCAAATCGCGTATATCTCCTTCAATCAATGTAAAACGAGTATCTGTCAGAAAGGGTTGTATATTTTCCCGCTTACCTGTCGAAAAATTATCAAGGCAAACGATTTCATGTTCTTCCTGAAGTAGTGTTTCACAAAGATTGGAACCTATAAACCCGGCTCCTCCGGTTACTAATATTTTCACGTTATCTAATAATTAATTAATCAGTTGGGCTACTATTTCGTTTAACTGTTGTGAGTTAGTTTCTATATATTTATTTCCGGCATCTTTGATATTGGCGATATTTTTTGCGGATGCGTCGTCCATTTTGTGGGTGACGTTGTACAATTCTGGGACAATGCGAATGTAGCGATCACTGCAGCCCTCGGCGTCAAACAGTTTTTCGACCTGGTAGCTGACGACCTCGGCGCTGGATGATTGCAACATGTCGATGACCGGAATGGCCCAGTTGATAACGCCCCAGCGTTTTGCGCTTTCGTACCTGTATGACTTGGCGACCTTACCAGTACCCAGCGATACGATATACATATCCTTGATCTTCGGGTATTCTTTCCGGTTCCGGGACATTGTCTTTTTGGCTTCCACAATCGCACACATCGTCGGGTCATTGGCATAAATGCCTCCGTCGATCAGGTAGGAGGGGGCGCCGTCCATCGCCATCGCTCTGGCGACACTGAAAAATGTGGGAGCGGCCGAAGTAGCCCGCGCTATGTCACGTAACAGATAGTCGCGCCCTTTTTCACGGCGGGCGGCTTCTGTTGTGAATATAACGGCTTTCCGGTCTGTAATATTGTATGCCATGACTGCGCTGTTGCACGGAGCATCCGATAATTTTGTATCACCGAACGTTTCTTTGAGTACACGGTCGATTCCTTTATCGGGGTATAATGAGCCAAAAAGGCGCATAAAAAAACGGAACAGACGTTTTTGAAAAATGGTTGCCCCGTGTTGTTCGTACATCTCAACGGCTTTCACCGCATCGTAGCGGCAACCGTTGTTATAATATAAGTAAAAACAGGTGAGGATCCCTCCCGTACTTGTACCTGCTATCAGATCGAAATAGTCGGATATGTAGCTACCGGCATTTCCTGTTGCCTGCCGGAGACGCTTCTCCAGTTCGGCTATGATCATCGCCGGAAGCATTCCGCGGATTCCACCGCCATCGATCGCTAATATCCTGAAATATTTACTCATTTACCACTTAGCTATCGCCGCTACGATCTTTACGGCAGTTTTGATAGCGGATTCTATTTTGTCCAATACTTTGGGAACTTTATTCATCTTTGCGACTTTGGCGCGGATAACTTTCGCCTGTGCATTCAGACCGGCAGTCTTCGCTTCCATGTCTTTGATGATTTGCTTCTGTATCTTTGCAATCGCAACACGCTCGGCGTCGCGCAATGCAACAGCCGTCAGTTCCAATGCTTCGCGTTCTGCACCGGAAAGGTGTTTGCCGCGACGAACCGTGTCGATTTCTTTTAACGACGTACGTAAATCCTTTAATGTTTGTGTTTTCTGATCGGACATATCAATTATCTAACCTGTTTTGCATTTGCAATGCCAACGTATTTAATTCGATCAGCTCATCGTAATAGAAATCCGCTTTCTGCTTCTTTTGAAGCTCTTTTGCGAGTTTGGCATGGGCGCGCTTGAGGCTTTGTAAAGCGGTCACACAGCGTGAACGTGTTTTTTTTACCGTCTCCATTCGCTTTACTAAATCTACGTACCTGCGATCATCGGATATATCCGGCATTTCACCGGCTGACTCGAGGCGGTGAAGATATGCTTCGTAATTGTTTTTCAAGCCCTCGCTCTCGTTTTCGATCAAATCCGTCAGATCTCCTTTTTTCAGCAATTCGATCAATCCGTCCGTACAGACAGCAACCAATGTATCGCCTTCGTTAACAAAGGCCCTGACTGTCTTCGCCTGACGGTTACGCATATACCGCTCGCTCATATATCCCATGTACTGACCGGACAATTTGGCCCATCCGGCCGTAATTTCCGTATCTAAAAGTTCCGTTTGATTGAATCGTAAGATCAGGGAATCGATATTACGTCCGATACCACGCCATTCGGTACCGTAGGCCGACCATCGTGCGTCGGCACTGATACTGCGCAGGGCGCGCAGATAGCTGTTTAACACATTGACATACACCGCTGCACGGTTTACTAATTGTTCGTCCGCTATCGAAGCGGCAGCCAGCGCATTGATCTCTTTTTCACGGGCTGCGGCCGAGGTGAGTGAAGCGGCATAGTATAATCCGCGTTCCAGACGTACGGTCGCCAGTTCGTCAAAGATGACTTTCGGCGTGACAGCAACGCTATCGGATGCAACTGTCAGGTTAGTCACCATTTTCAACTGTGATTTAGTCAGCACAGCACACGATGTGACAAGAAAGCTTACTGCAATAAATAAAAATAAAAAAATCGTTTTTTTCAGCATTTTATCTGCTTGAGTCCGGATATTTATACCGTGACTAATTCCGTTTCTCTTTCTGCGCGGACTTTTCCTTTCCGTTCGACCGGTTGTGGTTGTTGTTCTTCTGCCTGCTGTTGCGCCTCCGAACGGGAACGGGCTTCCTGCAGCCGCTGGCGGAACACCCTCTTTCTTACCCGGTATGAGAAGTACAT
>JAITVS010000142.1 GCA_031285685.1 Tannerella sp. | reverse complement strand
CTACGCTACAAGCTCAAACAGCATAGATTTCTGACGCTGTCTACACTGGCGAAACGGCTTACCGCACGAGGTCGATCCTAATTTAATCAAGAATGAATAGTGAAGAATTATCAACTTTCAATTCTAATATCAAGAAAGGTTCTTCATTGTCAATTCTCAATAACCCATTTCCTTTCATTTTTCTCCTAAAAACGGATAACCGAAATGGGTGGGCGGAACGAAGGCTTCTTTGATTGTTCTTGCATTGGTCCAGCGGATCAGATTTAACGGGCCTCCGGCCTTATCGTTCGTCCCTGATGCTCTGGAACCGCCGAATGGTTGTTGTGCAATGACGGCTCCCGTAGGCTTATCGTTGATATAAAAATTTCCGGCGGAATAGCGGAGTTTATCCAACGCTGTCATAATCGCGTAGCGATCACGTGCGAAGATGGAACCTGTCAGTCCGTAAGGAGAAGTACGGTCGCATAGTTCGAGCGTTTCTTCGTATTTGTTATCATCGTATACATAGATGGTGATAACCGGCCCGAATATTTCTTCCGTCATTGTTTTAAATTGCGGATTCGTAGTCAGGATTACTGTCGGTTCGATAAAATAGCCTACGGATTTATCTCCGTTACCGCCGAATATAACTTCTGCATCCGAAGCCTGTTTCGCATGGTTGATATAATTCATGATATTGTCAAACGAAGCCTCGTCGATCACTGCATTGAAGAAATTGGTAAAATCCTGCGGATCACCCATTTTTATATCTTTCAGCATCTCACCAACCTGTTCTTTGATTTCTCCCCAAAGTGATTTCGGGATGTAAGCACGTGAACCGGCAGAGCATTTTTGTCCCTGATATTCAAAGGCGCCGCGGACAACTGCTGTTGCAACTTCAGTAGTAGGAGAGGAGGGGTGTACGAAAATAAAATTCTTACCTCCCGTTTCACCGACAATTTTGGGATATGACTTGTATGTTTCCAGATTATTGCCCATCTGACGCCACAGTGTATTAAATGTAGCTGTAGAGCCTGTGAAGTGGAATCCTGCCAGATCCGGACTGGCTGTGATCACTTTACCGATCATACTTCCCTGTCCCGGTATGAAGTTTACAACACCGTCCGGAAGTCCTGCTTCCTGAAACACTTTCATCAACAGGTAGTTCGAATGAATAGCCGTCGTAGACGGTTTCCATACGGCCACATTTCCCATCATCGCGGGACCCATGTTCAGATTGCCGGCAATCGATGTGAAGTTAAACGGACTCAGGGAAAAAACAAACCCTTCCAATGCACGATATTCCATCCGGTTCAGGATTCCTTTTTCCGAATAGGGTTGATCTGCGTAGATCTGTCCGGCATAGAACGCACTGAAACGCAGAAAATCAATCAATTCACACGGTGCATCAATTTCAGCCTGGAACGGACTTTTACTTTGCCCGAGCATCACCGAAGCATTCAGCAGATAGCGATATTTTGTGGAAAACAACTCGGCTACACGCATCATGACTGATGCTCGTTCCACCCAGGGCAGTTCGGACCATTCTTTATGCGCTTTCATGGCTGCATCAATCGCCATCTGGACTTCTTTTTCACCGGCTTTATGGTAAGTCGCCAGCACGTGCTTATGATCATGGGGCATGACTACCTTTCCGGTGTTTCCGGTACGCACTTCTTTTCCTCCTATTATCAGAGGAATATCCCATTCCTCTGACGATAGCTGTTTTAATACCTGTTTTAAAGCTGTTTTTTCCGGACTTCCTGGAGCATATGACTTAACCGGCTCGTTTTCCGGTTTATGAAATCTGTAAATTGCGTTGTTCATAATTTATAAATATTAGTTTGTTTTTTATTTAACGAGTACTTTTTTAGTAATATTGTTTTTCTGTGACGTAAATGTGAAAATATAGACTCCGGAGGATAAATTTCCGGAAGGAATCGTATAGGAAATATCATTAATACTTGTATTGTAAACAGATATTCCACTTAAGTTTAAAACATTCAACAGAGTCGGTTCACTTAACTGATTTTCGAACTGTATATGAACAGGACTGCCTGTTCCCGTACCACTCTGATAGATTGTCACAACATCTTTATCCGCTTCCTTTTCAATGATTTCGTTTGAAACACTTAGGTCAAGGGTCCAGTCATACCATTTTTTATTGATATCCGCTGCACTTGTCGCACCCTCGCCGAGTTTCAGGCGATAGTCGTAATGTGCGGTTCTTGTTTTTTCACCTTCATAGATATAATTGAGGTTAGAGACAACAGCAAAAACAACTCCATTTGCCGGTTTTTTATCTAATTTAAGTACACATTCGCCTCCGAATGACGGTTGTCCGTATACTGTTTCTCCGTTTTTTGTACGATAACACAACTGGCACGACATATTTTCTCCCAACGGTTCGAATGTTACGGAAACTTTATCTCCTTCTACATGAAGTGGTATCTGGTTTCCTCCCGACCATCCCGGAGTCGTACGGTATTCCGGAGTCAGAATGCGGGTTGCTTTATCTAAGGTAGTTGCAGCATAAGGAGTTGCTTTCCATGTAGGTGAATTGATCCAGTAAGGTTCCCATTCCGGACCGATATTTGTGCCGAAATTATTATTTACTAATTTTTTTATGGCATCCGTCCATTTTCCGAAGTCGAGTAAAGCCTGCTTTGCCCTGTATTCCATGATCAGGCGACGTGTTTGTTCGCTGCCTAATGTTCCTGCCATACCTTCGAGTACTCTTCCTTCGCAATATCTCCATACCCATGGGATACTACCGTTACCCAGTGTCTGTCCCATATAAACCGGGAACATATTTCCATACTGGGTTCCACCCAGATAATTTTTCCATGTACACACCTGTTGGCTACCTTCAAACTTATTGACGCCTTCTGCCGACGGACCTCCGAATGTTTCGTCCTGAAGCCATCCGCTGTAACACTCGATCGGCATAAAGGGCGCAATAAAGGGCGCTCCGTTCAGGAATCCCATTTCGCTGTAATCACCGGAACGTTCCGAATCCATTTCCTGCTGCAACCAGGTGTTTCCACCTTCGTGAAACCATGCCGCCTGTTTACAGCCCGGCATATCCGCCAGAATAGAATGGATGCCTTCATGGACAACAGCTCCCATCTGGTAAGTTCTGTCGGATTCGGTAAAACCGCAATTTGGATCAAATGCATAAACCGGATACCATGATAGCAGTACCATCGGCCAGTCTTCTCCCTGATAATGAATAGATCCTTGCCATCCGCCAAGATCGGTTGTATTGTTGGCATTATCCGTATTCAATCCTGAGCCATACAAATAAATAGCGCTGCGATATCCGTTTTTCGCACGTTTATCGAGTGGCCATCCCATGGTATTCCGGATGTACTCGAAATCTTCATTCATACGTTTCAACATCGGAGTAACGGCTGCTGATGTAACTTTTGTATTTGCATCCGGGCCCCAGTGGAATGTCCACCAACCATCGGAGATTGTTCCTGCGATCTTCGTATCATCTATAAGATCCTTTGTCGGTTCTTTAATATCCGGATATTCCTGCGTGAAATGATAGTTTAGCGTGGGGCTGTATGCCGGCCATGCGTAAGAAGCTCCCGAAACCCCGGTGTTTACCGTCAGATGAAAATATAAAGTAGTCTCGGTACCGCAATCATTGATAAAAATAACGGTATATGTTCCGCTTTGTTCCTTTTTCAGGTTAGATAATGAAACTTCCCTGCCGGTAGATGTAAAACTATCCGGGCCTTTCCATGTCCATGTTCCGCTTTGTTCACTATCTGTTAAAGCTGGGGAAAATGTCACACTGCTTCCTGCATTTAATGATGCATAGTTTTGTTGTTCGCGTGAGGAACCGTTCGTAATTACATAAGGCTTAACCTCTGAAACATCACAACTCGCGGTTTCTATACCGAAAACCTTCCATTCATGAACACCCGTGGATTCCGTATTGCTCTTCATATAGATTCTGATCTTCCGGCTTTGTACATCGAAGCTTAATTCGTTGAATTTATCCAGTTCACCTCCGATAGAACCAATCTTAACCCAGCCGGTACCATCCCAATATTCAAGATAAGCATCATCCGGCGCTAACAGACCACCTCCGTCGGAACACCAGTATACGGATGAGCCTGTCAGATTATGGGCTAACGGCCATGCGTATTCTACCCAGTTGTAGGCACCGGGGGAAGGCCAGTTTCCATATTGTTTACTTCCCCCCAGATATCCTGAATTTTCCGGAGCTTTATCATCATTTATATAATCCAGGGTTTCCCAACTGGAACAAAGTGAGGTTGATACTTCTACCGACGGCAGAAGTGCCAGGTTTTTGGCATCTTCTGCTACAGCGTCAGTTTCCGCTTTAGCAACTCCCAATGTTGCAGTAAATAGTACTGCAGACATGACTAGCATAGTAATATTGTTTCTCATAAGATATATAATTTAGTTAGAAAATAAAGATTCTGGTTTCATTGTTTCTCTTTGTCAATTAATTAAAATACAAAGAGAAACAATCTGTCTTATTTATTGATTATTCAACACTCCATTCGAATAATCCGGCTGCATTCTTTTCCGGTAATACAACTTCCATCTTAACAGCGGTTGTCGTCACAGGTTCGAATTTAACACGGTTATTTTCTCCTTTTACCGTACTGTATTCAGTCGTATTCTGTACAGCGTTCCATTCTCCGGAATTATTTTTATAGTATATTTTCCAGCTTTCGGGAACCCGGCATCCGCCCCATGGACCGTCATCATACCAGAAAACGGAAGATGACGATATTTTAGCGGGGGAAGTAAATTCATATGTGATCCACTCGGTCGTACCTTCTTTCGGCCACCAGTGATAATAAGGCACAGAACGGTCATTTTCATCAGCCGGAAGCAGTCCGTCGTTGATGGCGGAAATGGATCTTACCTGATGCGAAGCTGTTACCGTAGCATTCGATGTAACGGTAGGCGGCATTACCGGACGTGTTGCACTCAGATCCTGAGGCAGCCAAACAGCCATTTCTCCGCTTCCACGATGCGCCCAAGCATAATACGGAATCAATGTAAGCGAAACGTCCTTTGTCTGTAATCGTCCGGATTCATCATAAAGCAACGTTTGTGCCTCTGTTTTTATCTGATTGATACCGTATAACAAATCATCCTTTCTTTCTATGGTGAATTCCGGTTTGCGATTCATGAATACACTCAGTACACTAAAATCATTATCCGGCCATTCGGCACAATACACAATGGGGCCGCGTTCCACGGATACTTTGCCTCTGTCGGCCTCCACTTTATTATTTGCTCTTACCGTACGGGGCTCCATGTCAAAATGTACATCTACCACATCTCCTTTTTTCCATGCACGGTTGATTGTGAAATAACCCTTCTCCAGTTTGCTTTCAACTTGTTTTCCGTTCACTTTCACCTGATAACTCAAATCCTTGTTATCCGTATATTTGTATAGGTTGCTCGGAACGACTTCGTCCTGCACCCATCCCGGTACACGTAATTTCAGAGCGAAGGTATGTTTTCCTTTCGGATTAACCGTGATTTGTACATCTCCCTTCCAGGGATATTCCGTTTTTTGTACGATTGATACGGTTTTACCCTGAACCTTCATATCGGAAGTATTACTCATAAAGAGATTTACATACAGATCATGATCATGTACGGCATAAATATATCCCGGAAGCGAAGGGATAAAACGGCATACGTTCGAAGGACAGCAAGCGCAGCCGAACCAGGGTTGACGTTGATGCTGACCGATCGATTCAAGTGGGTTAGGGTAGAAGAAAGCTCCTCCGTCAAGCGATATGCCGGATATCAATCCGTTGTATAATGTTCTTTCCAGTACATCGTAATATTTTGATTCGCCGTGCAGCAGGAATAAGCGATAGTTCCAGTACACATTACCGATAGCGGCACAGGTTTCGCAGTAAGCGGACATATTCGGCAGTTCGTAATTTTTACCGAAAGCTTCACCATGACTAGTGGCGCCGATACCTCCTGTGATATATAATTTTTTAGTGACTACATTATCCCAGATTCTGTCAATGGCGTGGATATAACCCGTATCTCCTGTCAGAGCAGCCACATCGGCCATTCCGGAATACATATAGGCAGCACGAACAGCATGTCCGACAGCTTCGTCCTGCTCAAGGACGGGCTTGTGTGCCTGGCTATACTCATCCGTACGTTCCGTATATCCGCGTTTGTCAAGGAAGAATTTGGCTAAGTTAAGGTATTTCTTATCTCCGGTAACAAGGTATAATTTGGCTAATGCCATTTCTGCAATTTGGTGACCCGGAACTTTCACCTGTTTTCCCGGTGCATCACCAATTTCACGATCCACGCAGTCGGCATATTTGATCGCTATATCCAGAAAATTGCGCTTTCCTGTAGCCTGGTAATAAGCGATTGCACCTTCTACCATATGCCCCAGATTATAGAATTCATGACTCAGGTCTTCCACTTTCTCCCAACGTTCGCTTCCGGCCCATTCGTGCGGATGTTCGGGATTCATGGTTCGTGCGGTAAACAGATATCCGTCCGGCTCCTGTGCGGCAGCGACAATGACTAAAACGCTGTCGATGTATTTTTCCAGTTTTTTATCCGGATATATCTGCATGGAATAGCTGGCGCCTTCAATCGTCTTGTAAACGTCGGTATCGTCAAAGGATAGTCCGCCTACGACGTATTCCGAACTGGGATTAGCCGCTTTAACGAAGTTCTCGTATCGTCCGGTTTCTTCGCACTTACTGAATGCCAGTGGAATCGTTACTTCACGACTGGCTTTCAGTCGTTGTCCCCAGAACGCATCGGTCACTTTTACCGAAGTAAACGGTACCGGAGTGATCGGGTAGCCTCCGCTTTCTGTCTTTTTCTGAGCCTGGGCACTGCAAATCATTGTTGCAGCCAGGGCGGTAATGATAACTTTCTTCATAAGGATATAATTAAAATTAAATAGTTCGTATGTTCGTTCTTTTGTCTTGCTACAAAAGAACCAAAAAAGCAAGACTTCGTGTGGCTCGCTCCGTTAAGCTTAACGTTCCGGTCGGCTAAAATCTATGTAACTCGCTTTTCGCTTCGCTGCAAGCTCAAACAGCATAGATTTTTGACGCCTCCCTGCACTACTTAACGGCTCACCGCACGAGGTCGGTCCATTTCTATCGCTTCGCTTTCTTTTTGCGACTTTCGGTCGCTATAATTGTCAACTGTCAATTGTTTTACGCTTCGCTAAGCGACTTGCGGTTGTCAATTCTGTCAGCGCATTGCGCTGATTTCTTCTTCGCTCATGACGGTGTCGTACACTTTCAGGGAATGAAGATATCCGCCGAATGGATGTTCGCCGTCAAATTTCGTTCCCAGTGTCATTTTTTCGCATTCGCTTACTGCAAGGAAAATATCTTTTTCTTTGACAAATATACCGTTAAGATATATTTTTTCTTTGTATCCGTCAAATGTCACCACCACATGGTTCCACTTTTCTCCTGTTGGGAGTTCGTCGAGCCCCATGTCTTCATACCATCCGTGATGCATGGTGATACCGCTTCGCGGGTTTGTGCCGTAACCTAATATGATTTTATGCAATTCACCCCATGATTCGTTCATATCAATGATACATTCGTTTTCTTTCGGATCGGTTGATGCAACCCATGCTGAGATGGTATAGACCGGATTTCCGGTCATTGTGTTCGGCAATCCGAAATCAGATTCGAACTGTTGTCTGCCGTTGAATGCAAATGCTTTTTTTCCATCAACTTCTTTGATAACTACCGGCATGCCCAACGCATCAAAACCCTGTTCCGGGTTTAGCTTATTCTGGATTCTGCCCAGGTAAGAGCCGTTTTCATAATTGTCGGCATTGATTTCGAATAACAAACCGTTCCTTTTTTTAGCTACTTTATCAGCTTGTTTGTTAAATTTCTCCGCGTTATTATCAAATGGGTCTGTCCCGTCGGAAAAGACTTTTACGTTCCATACGGCAGGAATATAACCGTTTTTTTCATTACCTGTAAAAGTCAGGCGGATGTATCGTGCACGTGTATCGCCACGATCAATCACCGGACTTCCGGCTGACAGATTATTTTGCTTGTCGGCAAATATCGTCCACTCTTTTCCGTCAACAGATGTTTCATATAGATACTGATAAAAAGAGGTTGCGTGTTCGAATTGTGTCCAGATGCGTTTCACCGACTGCGTTTTACCCAAATCGATCTCCAGCCATTCTTTTCGTCCGGCTTCCGGCAGACTTTTTGCACGCCAGAGTGTGGCGTTGTTATCGTCTATCGCATACTCCGGTTTGAAATAATCATCATACCAGGAGGATGCTTTAATTTTCACCTTTTTGTCCAGTACAAGATTTTTGGATGGATTCGTATTCTTTTGCAGAAAGCCGACTCCCTCATGTCCGGCCTTTATTTTGTTGATTCTTCCGTCTTTATCGAAAGTCATTTTGTCTATCGCTACCTGACGGTGAAATCCGCGTGTATATTGTGGTATGTTATGACGGTGATAAACAATGTAATAATTATCGCCTTCTTTCAGTATACTGTGATGTCCGGGACCATGGATCGTGCTATCCACATTTGTTTCCAGTATCGGGTTATTGTCCGCGAATTCATAAGGTCCCATCGGGCCGGCTTTACTCGTTGCATACTGTACCCGGTATGTGTGATCGTGGCAGGAGCCGGAAGAATAAGTCAGGTAATAAATCCCGTTGCGTTTAAATACAAATGGAGCCTCAAAAAAGTCCGTAGCCTGTGTATTCGGGATTAAAGTGGTGTCGGCAAAGCTTTTCATATCGGGATTCAGTTTTCCGGCTCCGCAGCCATGGTTCGGATAAATACCCCATGTTCCCCAATACAGGTAGGTAGAACCGTCATCATCGATGAAGCTCTGTGCATCCAGTGTTATCGACATCGAAACATATCTGTCCGGTATCAGTACGGCTTCGTCTGTTCCGAATATATTTTTCCATGGTCCGGTAGGATTGTCTGATACGGCGTAGTAGATCTTACAGGCCTGACTGTAATAGAAGTAATATTTACCGTCTGTACCCTGCATGATATCCGGTGCCCAGACCTGTCTTGTTGTAGGCCAGTCCATTGGTTTCAGGGTCCAGTTTACAAAGTCTTTAGACATCCATACCTGTGAAGGTCCAAGTCCTCCCGCCGTTCCGTCAGTTGTACAATAAAGATAATAAGTATCTCCGAATTTCCGGATGGTAGGATCCGCGAAATATCCCGGAATAACCGGGTTTCCCGCCTGCGGAGAATTCCATTTTGCCACTTGTGCATTAGTAAGCGTACAAATGCTTAGTAGTGATAATAGAAAAAACGATTTGACTTTCTTCATTTTTTGTATATTTAGTTTGCTGATAATCAATCATTATTTTGCCGGCTCCGGAATGTTCTTTGTTACTGTCGTCAAATATCCGAATCGTAGGGTCAACCAGTTTTTCAATTTATCTATTTCGGTTACATAATGCTTATCGATAGGCCAGCGTTCGAAGTCACGTTCCATCGCATCGGCTGTTTCAGTTGCCGTTTTATTCGTATAACTGATTATCTCGTCGAGTAATCCGGCGTATATTTCATTCCATCGTGCTTTATATTGAGCAACGAACGTAGCGTTTTTGAACATCCGGGTAAAAAATAGTGGAAGTTTGTATCCTCCGATCTGGCTGGCCGGATCTGTTCCCAGAACCAGTTCTCGATAAGATGCGAAATAATGATGACCGGTGTACATCGTACTCCAGTCGAAATCGAAACCCGCATCAAAATCCCATACGGGTCCCATAAAATATTTGCCGCCCTTGTCTTTATACATAAAGGTGCTGCGTGGGGCGGCCAGTTCCACATTGTATGTGATTTCCTGGATTATCAGATAATCAATAAAAGATTGTATATCCAGTAATTGATCGACTGATTCATAATTGTAACTGTTAATAGCCGCTTCGAGTGCGGCAAAATCAGTTCTTATGACTTCTAACTGTTGTGCTGTCCGGTCTTTTGGACTTTTGACACACACCGGCATACTGAATACCTTCGACCAGAAGTTATCGTTGGCATTGGGATTCAGGCTGGGACCGTCATCCAAATCGAGAGAAATGAGATATCCGTCATCATCATCGATATTAACACGGCTTTTTGCAACTTCAATTTGTTCCGTTAACTGATACAGCCCGATATAGTCACCGTTCAG
This sequence comes from Tannerella sp., assembly GCA_031285685.1. Classification (GTDB taxonomy): domain Bacteria; phylum Bacteroidota; class Bacteroidia; order Bacteroidales; family Tannerellaceae; genus Tannerella. The sequence goes on along the minus strand of JAITVS010000142.1, from coordinate 12,666 downwards.
CGTAACTTCTATAAATCGTGTATGGTTTGTAAATTTGAAACCCATATATTCCGACATCCGGAAGGATATGGCGTTCATCAAATGAGTCGGATCACGGTAGTTTGCCAGAAGCACCCAGTCTTTGTTGGCGTCCAATCCGAGGATTTCCGCTTTCTCATATAATTTGATCCGGTAAGGTTTTTTGTCATACCACAGCCAGGTTGAATTTCCGCGCCCACGAATACGCGCTGTTCCGCTGTAGTCCTTGTAACGTTTATTTCCGTTGATGGTGATATTACAATCGATGTATTCGTCTTTCGACGTGATCGATAATAAGTTTTGTGTACTGATCGACAGGGCAGGAAGTGTATAATCAATTGTATCCGTATCATCATTGTCGTCAATATCCGTCAAGCCTTCTTTGTCACCGGAATCACAGGAAAAGATCATCACGCCGACGAAAAGAAAAATAAGATAACTGTATAATTTGTATTTGGTTACGGATATTGTCATGTCTGGGATCTTTTAAAAAAAATCAACCGCAGATGATGCTTTCACTAAAATCTACGGTTGATTTCATTGTCATTTAATGGTTATGTTAAAAACAAATGTAGCCTGTACGCTTTTGCCTGCTTCATATTCATAAACAAGCGCCTGCTTAATTGTGTATTTATCGCCGGATGCGCACTGATTCGGATATTGGCCGATAACAAAACTATAGCCGGACGCGTCGAACTCGGAATAAACCCTGCCGTCAACACCCCAGTTACAAACATCGCCCTTCGCATTATACCAATGGCCGTAACCATTTGCCGTAGTTGTGGCATTCAATGCTCCGGTAGTTCCTTCAACGGCATAGAATTTAATCTTCGAGCTCATGGCAGCCGTAATTTCAGACGGCTGAAGCACAAATGCACCGGCCAGTTTATTCAGATCGTCAGTACTTAATGTAACCGTAGATCCCGGGTATGTATCTGTACTGTATGGGAAACTCACATCAAATGTAAACGTTACATCTTCATGATCTTCATCACCTGTAAAATCAATACTACCCAGCAGGTTTGTATTTGTAAATTTCACTTTATAAGGCCATTGGTCATCGTTACTTTCATCTTCATCCCATGGATGGGCAGTATATGAACTTGGAGCGCCCAACACAACAAACCAAAGTTTTTCACATCCTTCCGGAATGGTGAATTCCACATCCATACCGGTTTTTTTATTCATTTCCGAATAAATGCGTTGTCCGTTCCCGAGTAATGCCACATATCCATAACGCCATCCTGCTCTCGTCAGGCTTCCCTTGTTATAACTTTTTACGGTTTTATTAGAACCGTTTACGGAGCATACGCCCGGATCTTCGGATGCAAGGGAAGAGCCCGGTTGCAATCCTTCGAAAGTAGTCGTTACAATGGTTCCTGCTTCAGGAACATTCAGCGGAATTGCGTTATATCCCGTCGAACCCGGACAATGGCTGTAAGCGACCTGATAGCTTCCATCCGAAAGTTTGTAGAACTTATAACTTTGCTTTCCGATATAGTTACTGCCATAGCTGCGTATCGCGTCAATATCCCAGGTAACGAATTTAGTCGCTGCATCATACATTTCTTCATTGAACTGATCTGTTGTAAGGTTGTTCATGCGCATATAAGCTTCCATCGGATCTTCGGGACTTACAGCTTCTCTCCATAATTTCCCGACAAAATCAATGCCATGTTTATCAGCCCAGTAATAATGAATGAAATAGCTTGCATAACGCTGCCATTCATGACCAACATGACGGAAGTAATTATTTATGTATTCCGTGAAGTTATACGATTCGAAAGCTTCGGCGGGGTAGGACTGGTAGGATTGCCATTGGGCTGTCTGCTCCCAGAACCCGTTTCCGCCGTTTCCTCCGAAACCATAGCGAAAGCCGCGTGAAAAATCGTTTGCACACACTCCCGAAGCCAACAGATCGGCATATACCTGATACTGAAAACTATGTCCGATTTCATGTGCAATGGTCGAACCGACAGGTTTACATGTACCCGGATTTATCCACAAACCGCCGATTATATCATCGTAACCGCCGCCTGTAGCCAACCATTCCGTCTGATACCGGATATATATCTGCATCTTGTATTTATCCAGATTGGACATTCCGGAGCCCACATTTGCAAATTTCAACGTATGGATGTTCATTTCGTAGAATATCTCCGCTTTTTTCAACAGATCGTCAATATCTACGCGCAATGCTTCGGGTACTGTCGACGCATTCGGATCGGTACCAAAGCCGGTTTGCCAGAAAACGATGAAATGATCGGATTGTCTGCTACGTACAAACGACCATTCGGCATCTTCGCGTAACCAATCTATATTCCTGAAATCATTCGGCTTATAGATTTTATCATAATCCTGAATATCTGCCGGATCAAGAATGATCACAGTCGGACCTTCCGGATCCGGGTTATCCGGTACTTCGGGTTCCGGCTCCGGAACGACTTCCTCTTCCTTATCATCACTGCATCCTGATAATGTAGGAACCGTAATTCCCACAATAAAAAGGAAGATCAATACACGAAAGCATAAGCCTGTAAAAAAAGATTTGTATAATTCTCTGTTGTTTCTTGACATCATCTTTAATAATTTTATATTTTTATTCTGTCAGGGTTGTTACCATGACAGTAATCTCCAGCATTTCAATTTTATTTTTTGCCATAAAACCATATTTGATCGTGACTTCATCACCTTCGGTCAATATGTTCGGTTTTTGTCCGATGCCAATATAGTTATAGCTATTATCGTCAGTCTCAAATGATGTATAAATACATGCATCATCATCACTCCATTGTCCGGTAAAACCGTTCAGATTATACCAGAAACCAGTATCTCCGGCATTGTAGTCATTTGTCAGGCTTCCATCCGAACTAACGGCAATGAATTTAACCTCGTCTATTGAAGATACTCCGAGGTTGCTTAGTATACGTGTCATATCGAAATGAAGCGTATCTGTGTTATAATCGGAACGAGGGTTCACGTTTATATGAAGTTTTTGTGTTCCGATGATGGTTCCGGTTTCCAATCCGGTGTCTTTTGCAGTAATACTTACAGCGATACCAATATACATGGAATTATATTCCAGGCCTTCAATAAAACGAATTGTTTGCTCGTCAGTCAGACGGCCCGGATATTGTCCGATTGTAAACATTCCGGTTTCAGTGTCAAACTCATTATACACGGAGGCATTATTTTCATTCCATGTAATAACATCACCATTCATATCCCACCAGTGTCCCCATACGGAATTGGTATTTGAAGCTACTATATATCTTGCATAGGTAGAACCTTGAATTGCAAAACATTTAATTTTAGGCGCTTTGCTTTTGCCGGCTATGCCATCTAATAAATCGTTGGCGGAAATGCCGAATTTTTCGGCAATCTTGTCTGTTTCTATGAGTAGTGTCGTACTTACATAGTCGGTATAGCTTATGGGCAGATTCACCTCATAATAAAACAGGTAGTCTATTATTGGAAGAAAGTAATCCACCTCTATCCCCGGCTCGGGGATTCCTTCATTTTCTTCTTTATTATCACTGCAAGCGGATAATATGAAAATTGTTATTCCCGGGATAAAAAAGAAAAAAAGCAAACGAAAGCATAAGCCGGAAAGTACCGGCCTATGCGTTTCTGTGTTGTTTTTAAATAACCTTTTTATCATTTTTACCTGTTTATTCTGCCGCTTCCGTAAGCGTATATGTCAGATTGAAAGTCGCTTTTGCTCCATTGCAGACAACGATGAATTTTGTTTTTAAAACATCGCCGGCAACAGCATTTTCATGATGGTTTCCGCCATACAGGTAAAGCTTTGTTTCACTATGCCCCAGACTACACCAGATGATACTTTCTCCCCATGCGCCTACCGTACCATCTGCTTTAATCCAATAACCCGGTTCGTCAGCCGTATAACTCGGAGCATCTTCCGATACTTCATTTAGGTAAATTTTTAAATCACCGGATAAAATTGCCGAATAGATCTGATAAGTAGTCATTTTGAAAGCATTACGCAAAATATCTTTTACATCAACCTGAACATTTAAGTAATCATCATCCCATGCTTTTGTCATTTCGATATCTTTTTCAACATCTTCCGGATCTCCTGTCGGAGGCGTTTCCGGATCCTGATAACCAACTATATTTACGGTAATTTCCAGCATTTCAATTTTATTATTGGCCAGGAAACCATATTTAATCACAAACTTATCGCCTAATTTGCAATGATCCGGATATTGCCCGATACCGATGTAGTAGTTTCCGTCATCGTCCGAATCAAGTGAAGTATAAACACTGGATTCATCCCCCCATTGACCGGCGAAGCCATCCATATCATACCAGTAACCTTTGTTTCCTGCATTACTTTCCTGTGCATAACTACCATCTGCATTTACGGCAATCATTTTTGCATCATCCAAAGAAGAAATACCCAGGTCGCTTAATGTACGTGTCACATCAAATTGAACAGGGTCTGTATCATAAGCTGAACGTGGCGACATAGCAATGCTGAGTTTCTGTGTATTGACGATGGTAGCAGTTACCTGTCCCGGAGCTTTTGCTTTGATTGTTATGGCAACTGCAACGCGAATTTCGTTATATTTCAGGCCTTCTACAATTCTGATGGTATCTCCGTCTTTCAGACGTCCGGGGTGTTGTCCGAGTGTAAACATACCGGTTTCCGTGCTAAATTCGGCATAGACATATGTTTGTGATCCATCCCCATATAGAATTGCATCTGCACTTACATTAAACCAGTGTCCCCATTTACCATTTGTTGTAGAAGCCGAACCGTAATCCGCACCCGTACTACCTTGTATGGCAAATCCTTTCACTTCTGGAGCTCCGCTTTCGCCTGCTATGCCTTTTAACAGATTTTCTGTAGAAATACCGAATTTTTCGGCAATTTTATCCATGTCAATGGCTATTTTTCCGGCTTCATAAGCGGATGTACTGGTAGTCATTTCAAAAGTGTAGTAGAGAGTTAAATCCGCATCGATTTTACCTTGGTTTGCTTTCTTAATAGAATCCTGGCGATCCAATTCGGCTTGTTCTGCTGCCGTCAGAGTGTGCAGGTTCGAAAAATCCGTATTATCGCCACAACTTGTTATTCCGATCATAAAAGAAACAAGGAATAATAAATATATATGTATCTTTTTCATTTTACTTTGCTTTTAAAATTAATATATTAAAGATCCGGATATCCATCATTTTGTTTTAATAAAATATTCGCATCCATTGTACCTTTAGGAATCGGGAAATAATCCCAGTGTGTTTCAGTAGTAGCGTCTTTACAGAACCATGATTTTCCGTTGAAAACATTGCGTCCGTCACTCATCTTAAAACGGATCAGGTCCTGACGGCGATGGTGTTCTCCTACAAATTCCCATCCCAGGTCATCTAACAAGCCTCCGAATTCAATATCGGTGCCTCCCTCAACAGTTGCAATATAGTTACTCCAGTTATTATATCCTTCGCTGGTATATTCACGATGACCATAGTCATATACGCTTCCGCCTTTCAGGTTGGCAATTGTGCGTTTTGCTTTTGCTGCAGTATCAAATGAACGCTCCCGGACTTTTGTGATTAAATCCGCCGCAGTTTGTTCATCACGTCCCAGACGAAGCAAGCATTCCGCTTTGATAAACATTGCATCAGCCAGACGGAAGAAAGCAACGTCGTTACCATATGTACCTGCACTTCCGGCTTCAATTTCACTTTTTACAAAGCGATAACCCTCCTGCTGATAAGCGCCCGGATTATCAATCGAATGTACTTTTAATGAATAATTCAAAACACCTTGTCCTGCCCAGTCGTCGTCAGTGAATGGAATCGGATCTCCGGACTGTGGGATCACATTTCCTTCCGAATCCGTAGTAGAGTATCGTTGCACGCCTCCTGTCCATGTATAATCCTTACGTTTATCATCCGGGTCATAACTGTCGATAAACTGAGGTACCGCACAGCTACCGTTCCAGGGTGAACCCGTATAACCATAGGCAGCGCCTCCGGCTCCGACAAGCGCTTTATTTACCAGATAATTGTGAGATGCGTTCACCTTGTCCAACGGAAGTGCAAAAATAACTTCCGGAGATCCGGATATGGTTACTTTGAAGTTGTCTAAATAATTATCAGCCAATTGATAAACTCCACTTTCGAGCACTTCGTTTACTTCCGTCAAAGCCTTTTCGTAATATTCTGTGCCGGAAGTGCGGAAATAGGCATTGTAGTTCAGGTAAAGCTTAGCCAATACCATATTGGCAGCGTAACGATTCGGGTATCCGTGCACTTTAGCTGTTCCCAATTCGTCTTTTATGGCATTTAATTCGGTCACACAAAAATCAAAAAGCTCCTGTGCAGTGGCCTGGGTAGGTAAGTATCCCGGCTCAACATCCTGGGTTGTTTCCAACGGGACATTACGGAATGCATCCAGCAATATATAATAATTGAGAGCCCGTACAAAACGCATCAGCGCCTGATCGTTACCTGTTTCCGGTAATGCATCCAGGCATTTGTTCGCATACCCGATACTTGTATAGGCATAATGCCATAACCCTCCTATATGCCCCTGGGTCGTATTCCAGCTATGTTTATGCATGGGTATATATAAATCGCCCCATCCGATACCGATACGTTTCGGTGTCATGTAAGTATCACTGCATTCTTCCATTAAATCGAAATAGCCATCCCAACCCCAGTACAGATAACGGAGTTGAACAAATGCCTCTCCCATCATATAGTTGACGATATCCGGATCGTTTATATCAATAGTTTCATCAGTCAGTTTGTCATATACCGTTTCCGTCAAATCTGTGCAGGAACCCAACATCAGCAAAGAACCTGCTACGAATCCTATAATTGTATTTTTAAATAGTTTCATAATTATTTAGTATATTAAAAATTAATATTAACACCAACCGTAAAAGAACGGATGGTCGGATATTTATCACGGCCATCAACACCCGGCGTAAGGAAGCTTAGTGAACCATCGTCCTGTTTTACACTATTTGAGACTTCCGGATCAAGACCCGAATAGCCTGTGATACAGAATAAGTTCTGTCCGGATACATAAACACGGGCTGATTTTATATATTTACTGCCTCTTTTAATCGGAAACGTGTACCCAAATGTGGCATTGGTCAGTTTTACAAAATCACCGTTTTCCAGATGATCGCTCCAGAATCCCTGGGACATTGAACTGGATAACCGTACCTGTTTCTGTTTGCCTGTTTCCGGATCAATAACCGGATTCAGGTCTGTATCAACCGCACCATGCCAGTCAGCCGCCGATTTCAGGCGATTGTATGCAATCGAATTGTTTTCATAAAATGAACGTTGCGTATTCAATATTTTGTATCCGAACTGACCGGTAAATTGCAGGTTTAAGTCGAAACCTTTGTATATAAATGTATGATTCCAGCCTGCATAAAGTTGTGGCAGACCGGTACCTAAATCCTGGCGATTTCCCTGTTCATTGTATTTGGTGTCGAATTCTTTTACCACCCAGTTGTCGTCGTCATCTTTTACTTCTACTAATACAACTCCGTCTTTGCTAACTCCAACGGATTTCAATCCCCAAAAATTACCGATACTGCTGCCAACTTCCATGTAATGTGTAGGTACTGAAATTGGGTCACCCAAACCTCCATATCTTTCTTGAAAATTATCAGTTTCGTATAAATTATTGGAAAGACTTAGCAATTTATTTGCATTATGTGATAATGTCAGTGTTGTATTATATTCGAAATCTTTGGTTCTGACAGGAACGGCATTGATCATCACTTCAATACCCTGGTTACGGATTTTACCCACATTCGCCTGTGTTGTTTCATACAAGTTCGGCGGAACAGGAACTGCATAATCATCTAATAAGTCTACTGTTTTTTTAGTATACAAATCGATAGAACCGCCTAAACGGTTATCCAGGATACTCCAATCGATACCAAAATTCCATTCCTGTGTTTTCTGCCATTTAAGATCCGAATTCGGATTTTGATCGATCATCAACGAAGGACTCCATGTTCCGCTCTGACTTAAATGATTGCCATAAGGATCGTAATTGTAGATATTTAACGATAAATAAGAATATCCGGGAATAACACCGGTTATACCTTGTCCGATACGAACTTTTGCAACGTTTAGCCAGGTAAATTCTTTCATAAATTCTTCATTATGTGCATTCCAGCCTACCGAAACAGAAGGGAATGTTCCCCATTTATTATTATCGCCGAATTTGGAAGACCCCTCACGGCGAATACTTGCCATAATGTTATAGCGGTCATCATAGCCATAGCTTACACGTCCGAAAAAACCGATCAGTGTATTATCATTTTTACTGGAACCCAAGCTGACAACTTTGTCCGGGTCCTTCAGATAGGTACCTTGTGACATGTTATTATATAGATAGGATTCGGATGGAAAATTACTGTTTCCGGCATAATACGAATCGTATACGTTATACAGGTAGCTATAACCGACTAATGCGGTTAACCTATGTTGTTTTACATTCAAATCATATTTGGACGTTAATTCCAGGTTTTCGCTTTTATCATTGGATGATGATTTTCCAGCCGTACCTTTGATCTTCTCCGTCTTTTTAGAGTAGTAGTTACTTGTATAATAATCCTGTCCGGTTGATGAATTTTCTTTTACGGATAACATCAGGTTGGTTTGCCATCCTTTAATCGGTTCTACCGTAATATTTCCCGTAACACGGGCAAACTGAGTGCGGGTATCACCGATTCTTTCATTTTGTATGGCTACCGGATTGTAATATTGAAAACGGCTGAATTCTTCATAATATGTACCGTCTTCGTTGTAAACAGGAGAAGAGGGATTATGGATCAATGCCTGACGATATGCATAAGCATTATCGTTGTTTGTGTGCTTATGCCTGCTGTATAATAAATTAATATTGAATTTAACGATATCATTCAATGCATACTGTGTGAAATCCAGCTGTGTTTTAAGTTCATTCCGGTCACTTTTCCGCATAATACCTTCTTCGTCGCTATAGGTAACATTTCCTGAATAAGCCGAATTTTTAGAACCACCCCTTAAACTTAATGAATGGTTTTGTGTATATCCGGCTTTACGTGTTATCGCTTTCAACCAATCGGTGTCATATCCGTTTACTCTGTCGTATTCGAAGTTTGTAAGTCCATAGATAATATCGTTTGTGTCCATAAAATCAGCTGTTTTATACCAGTCTGAAAATGATGCATAACCGGAATAGGAAACCTCCGAGTGAGATTCACGACGGCCGGTTTTCGTAGTAATTAAAATTACGCCATTTGCACCGCGTGTACCGTAAATCGCAGCAGCAGATGCATCTTTCAATACGTCTATCGATTCGATGTTTTCAGGCGCTACGGTAGTTAACGACCCTTCTATTCCGTCAACAAGCACCAAAGGGGTAACATCTCCTATTACAGTGTTAACACCGCGGAGCATCATACCTGATGAAGTGTTCGGGTCTCCGGAAGATTTTACGATGTTCAGACCGGCAATTTTACCTTTTACCAGGTCGGCCGCATCACTGATTTTACCTACAGAAAAATCTTCAGCCTTTATACTGACAATAGCGCTTGTAACATCACCTTTACGTTGTGTTCCGTAACCGATAACCACAACTTCGTCCATGATTTTAGCATCTTCCTGCAAAATAATATTAAACGAAGTCTTGTTTCCAACAATTTCTTCCTGGTTTGCATAACCAATATAAGTTACCAATAACACGGATTGTGCATTTCTCACCGTTAAACGAAACTTACCATCCATATCGGTCGATGTTCCGTTTGTAGTCCCTTTTTCTACAACGTTTGCTCCGATAACAGGATCACCCTGATTATCCGTTACCGTACCTGTGATCGTAATAGACTGTTGCGCGATTTCAACAACACCTGCTTCCCGGCTGTCAGGAGCTGCCTGTACGGAAAGTACGCCAGCGCCTGCACCAAGAAAAACATACATGACAACTTTCAGCGCTTTTTTACTGAGAAGTGTTCGGTCATAAAATAAGTTCATGTCTCTCATAATTTAAAAATTGTGTTTAATAAGTATAGTTTAATTAAAAAACTTTCCACTCAATAATACCTCCGGAATATCCTCTCCGGGTAACATCTACAACCTGCGGGCCTTTTTCTTCTGCCGTCTCCTTATCGGCTTCCGGGCGTTGAAGCTGCGCTACGATTTTTAATCCGGTCGTTGTTACCGAATCAAATGTGACCTTGTTATATTTGTCCAACTCGGTACCGTAAGATGACGGATTCTTCACTTCTTTCCAGTCGTTTCCGTCTTTGTACATCAGTTTCCATGTCTCCGGTTCTTTGTATATCACATCGTAATGTTCGAATGCAAGCCAGTAGACTTCTACGCCGGAAACCGTTTCCGGTTGGTCAAACTGATAACCGACGGATTCTTCTGTTCCGGATTTCAGCCACCAGTAATGGTAAGGGGTATTGATATCACCGGATGATTTCGGTTCAAACTGATCGTTAAATCCGTATCCGTCGATTTGTTGTGCGCGCGAAGCGATGGTTGGTTCCGGCTTCAATATGGCAAATTCCTTTGTCTCCGGAGTGAATACGACTAATTGCCCTTTGCCGCGGTTATTCCACGTGCTGTAAGGGATTGCCTTGAATGTAAAAGGCTTTTCGGAAAGAGTTTCACTATCTTTATCTTTTTCGATCCTGACAGCGCTTCCCGTCAGAACCGTAACACCATTTAATATGTTTTCTTCGTAACCGGAAGTTATTTCAGCATCGCGGGGAATTACAACATCAAAAAGGAATTCCTCCGGCTGATCTACGCTCTCCAATGCATATACAACTGGACCACGTTCCATGGAAAGTAAACCCTTGTCATAACTGACTTCCGCACATGTCTGTACTCTTTTAACCGGCATATCCATATGCAGGCTCACCCTATCTCCGGATTTCCACTCACGGTTGATCACTGCATATCCTTTATCCATGGATTTTTTGACTTCCTTGCCATTGACGGAGATCTTTATCTCCGATCCGGCATTTTTTACATAATGATACAGCGGAGAAGGGACAGGATTTCCTGTGGCCCAGCCCGGCATACGTAACATCAGTGCAAATTCACCTGTATTTGAAGGATTAACGGTTATTTCGACATCACCTTCCCATGGGTAATTCGTTTTCTGGACTAATTCTATTTTATTATCTTCCAGTTCAACTGCGGCATCTCCCTCGACATACAGGTTTACATAAATATTCTTTTTGTCGGTTGCATAAGCATAACCCGGAATAGAAGCCATAAAGCGTGTTACATTGCCCGGGCAGCAGGCGCATCCGAACCATTCTTCACGTTCATGTACACCATGTGAGGCCATCGGATTATCATAGAAGAATTTATCCCCGCTCAATGATACGCCGGCTATTACCCCGTTGTATAATGCGCGTTCCACCACGTCGCTGTATTTCGCTTCTCCTGTGGCAAGGAACATACGATGGTTCCAGTAAACATTCGCTATAGAGGCACAGGTTTCACAATAGTTATTGAAGTTGTTTAATTCGTAGTCCGGTCCGAAACCTTCACCCTGGGGGCGGGATCCGATGCCTCCGATAATATAGAGCTTTTTGCCGGCCATGTTGTCCCATACGCATTTGACGGCGTTCAACAGTTCATCGTCATGTTGCAATACGGCAACATCGGCAACACCCGAATAAAAATAGCCGGCACGTACGGCATGGCCTACAATCTCGTCCTGCTCCAATACGGGTTTATGATCCTGGCTGTATATCCCCGGCTTACGTCCGTTGGAAAGGCGTCCGGCTTCGTCCACGAAATAGCGCGCCTGCTTCAGGTATTTTTGTTCTCCCGTCACATGATAAAGTTTGACAAGCGCCATTTCGATAATCGGATGTCCCGAAGGATATTTGATTTGGTCTTCACCCAACCCGAATGTCTCACAAACCAGATCGGCATTTTTCAATGCAACATCCAGTAGTGAACGCTTTCCGGTCGCTTTATAGTGAGCAACAGCAGCTTCATACAAATGTCCGCTGTTATACAGTTCATGGCTGTTGATCTTTTCCCAGCGCGAACTGCCCCACCAGCCGGATAACCGTGTGCATTTATTGGTTACACAGGTCGTCAGATATCCATCCGGTTCCTGTGCTGCTGCAATAAGTGTTATCACACTATCTAAATATGCATCTAATTCCGGATCATATTTTACTGCCAGCGAATAGGATGCGCCTTCTATAATCTTATACGGATCCGTGTCGTCAAAAGAGAAATCTCCTTTATGCTCGCCCTGCATAAGCCCTCCGGCAATGGCAAAATTGTCAAAACGTCCGTTTATTTCACATTGATGAAAAGCCGACGGAATAGATACCGTCCGGTTAATTTCTATCCGTGGAGCCCAGAAATTGTCGGTGAAATGCACTTCGGTAAACGGAACTTCCCGTATTGAAATATTAGTCTCCGGATCCGGTTTATTCCCGCAAGAGAAAAACATTGCACTCATTAGTAAAATCGATATAGAATTCTTCATATTTTAATAATTTTGGGTCAGTCCGAAAACCCGGTTGCAGTAACTGACTTGGTTGTATAATTGCTTACCTTTGGCTGATGAAACATTGGGAAGTATTAAAGACGGTGTTTCCTGAGGTAATCACCGAAAAT
>JAITVS010000135.1 GCA_031285685.1 Tannerella sp. | reverse complement strand
TAGAAGCGTTACTTTTTGGTCAGGCAGGGTTGCTGGATCCGGATACTGATGTTGCCGGTAAATGTGTTGATAAACCGGTAGATGACTATTTGCAGTCTCTCCGGCGTGAATATGAATTTCTCCGGAAAAAATATCAACTTCAGCCGCTGGAAGCCTTCTTGTTTAAGAAACTGCGCACGCGTCCTGTCAATTTTCCGCATGTCCGGATAGCGCAGATTTCAGCTGTGTGGATTAAGAATGATTTATTATTTTCCAAAGTACTCGAAACGGATCATATTGGAGACTTAAGGGCGCTTTTCAATGTGGCGCCTTCCGGTTACTGGACTGATCATTACCATTTCCGTTCTGTTTCGGTGTCAAAAAGGAAACCCATAGGAAAAAATGCTTCGGATATTATTCTGATAAATACGGTGATACCCGTACTTTTTGCTTATGGGAAATATAAAAACCTTCCGGAATATTGTGAGAAGGCACTGGGGTTTCTGGAAGAATTATCACCTGAACGGAACAGTATCGTAACCGTTTTCAGCCAGGCTGGCGTGTCCGTAAGAAACGCGGGAGACACGCAGGCGCTGATACAATTGAGGCGCGAATATTGTGATAAGAAAAAATGTCTTTATTGCAGAATAGGCTTCAGGGTGATTGGCAATTAATAATCGCTTTACGAAGTGAAAAGTGAAGCAAAGCGATTGTTAATCCCATGGGGAAGCACTGGTAAAAGAAAATAAATTTTCTCTTGCCAGTGCATTCGATTTGCACTATCTTTGTCCCTTAATTGTATAGAAATTAGGGATGAAAAAAACGCTCCGATATATTATCTTACGCTTACCTGCAGTGTTTCTGCTGTCATGTATTTTGTTTGCGTGCGCCAATATCGGTAATCCGAACGGAGGGCCCTATGATGAAAATCCCCCGAAATTCATAGGTAGTAAACCCGGAATCAACCAGTTAAATTTCAAAGGAAAAAAAATTGAGATCTTTTTTGACGAATATGTATCAATAGACAATCCAAGTGAAAATGTGATCGTCACCCCTCCGCAAATACAAACTCCTTCTATTCAGGCTGTAGGAAAGAAGGTCACGGTGGAGTTGAAAGATACGTTGAAAGAGAATACGACTTACACCATTGACTTTACAAGCTCCATTGTCGATAATAATGAAAAAAATGCACTTGAAAATTTTAGTTTTGCATTTTCTACGGGCGACATTCTGGATACATTACAAATAAGCGGAGTGCTCATCAGCGCGGAGGATCTTGAACCGGTACAGAAAGTGCTTGTGGGTATACACAATGATTTGTCGGATACGGCTTTTACAAAAACACCTCTTTTGCGTACATCCAAAACCGATGAGAGAGGAAGATTCATCATTCACAATGTTTCTCCGGGATCGTATCATGCTTTTGCTCTTGAAGATAAAAACCGTAATTATTCTTATGATAAAAGCAATGACGAATCGCTTGCTTTCCTTGATTCGATTATCGTTCCGACGTTTGAACGCGCGATGGTTCCCGATACGATCTGGAGAGATACGGTTACGGTAGACACCGTTATGATGGTGGAAAAAACCTTGTTTTATCCGAATGATTTGATATTATGGTATTTTAAGGATTCTATTGCTCCAAGACAGCGAATGTCCAGGCCTGAACGTTCCAAAGAACATATCTTTACATTGAAGTTTAATGCTCCGATGGATACTTTTCCGAAGCCTGTTCCGCTCAATTTTGAGCCGGCGGATTCGCTGTGGTATGTGACCCAGAAGGGGGAAGACCCGGAAAACTTTGCCATTAATTACTGGATACTGGACTCGATGATCTATAAGATTGATACGTTGCAGGTAGGGGTCACTTACTGGAAGAATAATGATACGGTACCGAACCTTGTGGAACTGCAGACAGATACGCTTGATCTGATTTACAGAGAGGCGCGGGAAAAGAAAAAAGAGACTAAAAGACCGGTCAGAGTCAGACGGACTGAGGCTTCCGATTCTGTGCCGGCAGAGCCGGAACGGCCTCCGGTTATACCGTTGCAGGTGGGTATTTCTCCGTCGGGGCCTATCAATCCGTATGACATCATTACCGTTATGTTTAACGAACCTGTAATGGATGTGCGTAAAGAGTTTTTTGTTATGGAGATTGGAGTGGATTCGTTATGGGAAGCTGTCGATTTTGAATTTGAAGAAGATTCGATCCGTGCGATGACCTATTTGATAAAGCGCCCGTTCAAATATAATGAAAACTATCGTCTTTCCATTGATTCGGCAATGCTTTGCAGTGTTTACGGCCATTGTAATGATTTTTTATCGGCCGATATGAATGTGAAAGGAGAAAAGGAATACGGACATTTAACTGTGTCTATACATGGGCTTCCATTAGTAGGGGATAGTGGCCGGGTGATGCCGGCGTTTATGGAATTGCTTAATACCGGGGGGGCGCCTGTACGGAAAGCTGTCGTGAAAGATGGTTATGCGACGTTTCTGGATATGCCTGCGGAAAAATATTATGCGAGGATCACACTTGATGCCAATGAAAATGGCCGGTGGGATGCGGGACATTATGAAGAGAGGCGTCAGCCGGAAAGAGTAATTTATTTCATGCAGCAGTTCGAAATACGTCAGAACTGGAAGATTGAAGAAACATGGGATGTAAGTAAGTCTGTGCCCGGAGAAAAGCCAGGTGAACTGATAAAGAACAAACCTAAAGAAGAAACAAAGAAGAACCGGAATTATAAGGATGAGAGCAAGCCAAGGAGAAGTAACAGTTCAAGTACGAATATCAGAGGGCTGGGTTTGTAGAATAATAAATGTGCCGGTTTATACTTTTTTAATGATAGCGGCGTTTAACTTTTACATTTGTGTATAGTCAAAAACAGAAAATGATGCGTTTATGAGAAAAATCGGAACGAATTGCTTATTTTTACTGTTTATGTGTTGCATCCATGTTACAGCGCAAAAGACCGGCAAACAATCTTCCGCGATGAGTCATGGTGAAAATATTGTTTATGATGTCTACTTTAAATGGGGATTGATTATGCCTCGCGCCGGTGAAGCCACCTTTTCCTATAACCGGGATAACTCGATATCCGGTGCATCTTCGCGTTACAGTCTGCATTTCAAGACGACGAAATTTTTCGATAACTTTTTTAAGATGCGTGATACCCTGACCACTTATTATGATGGTGGTAATATGTTGGTATATAGCATTAAAATGTCTGATGAGGGAAGCTATTATTCGGTTGATGAACTGAAATTCAGGAACGGAGAGGAAAATACAAAAATTCATTCCAGGCGATATACCCTGTCGAAGGTTAAAATAGATACTACACTTACGGCAATCGGCAATGTTACCGATCTTCTCGGGGCTGTTTATCATCTGCGCGGAATAAATCGGAATAAATTACAGAGTGGGGATACTTTCCCTCTTACAGTGGCTATCGGGCGCGATCTTGTGAAGATGCAGTTCATTTATCAGAATCAATCCATTGTAGAGCGCGGAAATATAAAATACAATACGCGTTATTTTAAAATCGATATTTTTGATGAGGCGTTTGAGAGTACCAGTACTTCTGCCGAATTGTGGGTCGGCGATGATGATAATTTTTTACCGGTAAAGGTGCGAACGAAGTTGAAAATCGGATATGCCGAGGTCTATTATAAGAACTCTTCGAATCTGGCGCATCCGCTGAAATGCCGGATTGAAATCAAAAATTAGATTTGTTCAACTTTTGATTTTTAGTTTTCGACCGGATCAAAGGGTAGAGGGGTGTCTTTATGGTAGCCCATACTGCTGAACATAGCGATCAGCTCTCCGGCTTCGTTTGTGATACGTACTTCGGCGCTGGCAAGTCTTCCACGGTTGAAAATCTCTTTGGCATCAGCATAGAGATATCCCTGACTTTCGGATTTAAAGAACTGAATGTTCGCCTGAATAGAAAATGTAAGCCGGGCATGACTGTTTGTCGCTGCTGCAAATGCCAGGTCTGCCAGCGTGAATATTGCTCCTCCTTGGCAAACGCCTCCTCCGTTCAGATGTTTCGGTGATATTTTCATTCGTGCACGGGCAGTACCATTGCCTACTTCAAGCAATTCCACACCGGCCTCCATTGCGAAAATATCCTTTTTGAAAAATTCTTTAATATCCATTCTTTAAATGCTCCACTCGAAGCCGTCTTTTGTATCTTTTACTTTAAAACCGAAAGCAGCCATTTCATTCCGGATCTTATCGCTTGTCGCCCAGTCTTTGTTTTCCTTCGCCTGCTGACGTATTGAAAGCAATAAGTCAATCGCTTTTCCGTAGGCTTCTTCATTGTCGTTCGCTCCTGCTGCTGTTTGTAATCCGAGAATGTCTTCGATAAATAACCTGAATATATCTTTCAGTTCTTCAAGGTCTTCCGCCGAAATGGTTCCGTTACCGTCATGCACGGTATTGATTGCTTTGCTTGCATCAAACAGCAGAGATATTACGATAGGAGTGTTTAGATCGTCACATATAGCCTCATAACATTTTTCACGCAGGCCTTTTATATTAACAGAGGAAGAATCCGATGGCGCCAGTTTCTTCAGATGCGAATAGGATTCAAGCAACCGTTCCAACCCCTTTTCGGCGGCCTGCAAAGCTTCGTTGCTGAAATCTACCGTGCTGCGGTAATGCGCCTGAAGAATAAAAAAACGGATTGTCATCGGAGTGTACGCTTGCGTGAGAAACTTATTATTTCCTGTAAAAAATTCTTCAAGCGTAATAAAATTGCCGAGTGACTTGCCCATTTTTTGTCCGTTGACTGTGATCATATTGTTATGCATCCAGTAGCGAACCATTTCACTACCCTGTGAGGCGACCGCCTGTGCTATCTCGCATTCGTGATGCGGAAATATAAGGTCCATTCCACCTCCGTGTATGTCGAAATGTTCACCAAGATATTTTTTACCCATTGCCGTGCATTCGCAGTGCCATCCCGGAAAACCGTCGCTCCAGGGTGATGGCCAGCGCATGATATGTTCCGGTTGCGCCTTTTTCCAGAGCGCGAAATCGACCGGATTGTGTTTTTCTTCCTGTCCGTCCAGATCGCGTGTGGTATTAAGCATATCTTCGATATTCCGGTTTGAAAGGATACCGTACCGATGATCTTTATTGTATTTTTCAACGTCGAAATAGACTGAACCTTTGCTTTCGTAAGCATATCCGTTTTTCAGTATTTCTTTTACCAGCGCGATTTGTTCGATGATATGCCCGGATGCGCTTGGTTCAATGCTCGGCGGCAGGACGTTCAGCATATCCATTGCCTTGTGATAACGCAGCGTATAATATTGCACGATTTCCATCGGTTCTAATTGTTCGAGCCGCGCCTTTTTCGCTATTTTATCTTCTCCTTCGTCCGCATCGTGTTCAAGGTGCCCCACATCGGTAATGTTACGTACATAACGTACTTTGTAACCCAGATGTTTCAGCAGGCGGAATAATATATCAAATGTGATTGCCGGCCGCGCATGTCCCAGATGGGGATCTCCGTATACCGTCGGTCCGCATACATACATTCCTGCATTCGGTTTGTGTAACGGTTTAAACTCTTCTTTTTTTCGCGTAAGCGTGTTATATATCGTGAGTTTCATCAGTTATTTTTTTGTAAAGATAGTAAATTATCTAATTTTAAAAACAAAAAAACAGCTACATCATTTGTGAAAATGTAATACCAAGCCAATGGAACAAAACAGAATAAAAATCGTTTTGCTGAATAAAGTAATACATTTTGCATAGAATCCCACTTGTAATCAACATGATATAAAAAAAGAACATAACAGGATAATGCGCATAATACTATTAAAGGAAAAATTGCACGTTCTTTTTTCATGAAAATATGCCGGATATTGGCAACGAGCATAATTAAGAAAGCATAAAATGTCCAACCATAATATGTCCTATTTACAAATAGAGCTCCGATACCGTGGAGGATTGCCTTTATTTTTTCTGCATCCCAAAACAGTTGTGTAATAACAATGCCTTCGGCATACATATTATTTAATTTCATGAAAATAAACCAGCCGATTGCAGGAGCTGATGCTATGATTATAAAAAAGAAAGCGCTCTTATATTCTTTTCGGATGACAGAGAAAATGAGTAGTGCTGCAAATGCCGCAATTACAAAGACAATACCTTCGGTGCGACACCAGATGTTTGCACCTGATAATACACCAGCCTGATATAAATACTTTTTTTCGTATAGTTTTATATATAAAAAAGAATAAATAATGCTGGTTGAAGCGAATGCTGCATGTACAACATTTGTCATGGAATGAGATGAAAACAGCATCATTTCCGGGGTTATGAGTACAAAAAATGTCGCTATTGCCGCTGCGGTCTTGGATGTGCTTCTTTGGACTACGCCATAAAATGCAATCAGAAAAGACAGATACATCATAGCCGGGATGATTTTAGAGGTTTCCGCTCCTAAGGTATATACATAAGCATAACTGAGTTGGATAAAAGGCGCATAAGTTATGACACTGGCAGGACCGTGTATTCCGGTAATATAATCTTTATCAAATAAGCTGATTCCTTTATAGGTGTGTTCCATTGCTGATACAAAACCGATTGTTTCGAAAGAGGACAGACTGTCATTGTCATACGGAGGCATGTAAATGCATTTCTGAAAATTGATACATTCGATGTAAAAAATCAAACCGATAAAAATCAGCCATACCATATTTATCCCTGTTAATGAGTTTTTTGCGGAGATAAAAAGACTATTGATCAGCTCTTTTTTTCTGATAAATACAGTTGGTATTGCAACAGTTAAAAGAATGAGGAATTGGACAGATAGCAAACTCGTAGGGGAAAATCCGATTCCGATCTGATCCAGCACCAACATGGCGATTGTTTCCATAACCATACCAATCGGAAAGGCCAAGCCCGTTTTTTCAGTGATAGAAAATTTTGTGGAAATCATATTAATAATAAAAAAACCACAACAGAAAGACAGGAATAAACCAAAATATAACATCATCTTATTCGGGTATTAATATTTCATAATTAATGGATTGCATATCTTTGTCTGTTAAGCGAACCGGAAATATACCGGAAGAAGGTTCGTTTTTTAATTTGTATGGCAGATATTTATATCCTTGTCCGTTAATGATTGCAACATGAGTAATTTTATCTTTGTACGGACTTGCAGCCAATTCGGATGGTTGAATGAGTATTCTCGGATGGAGAAATCGGATAGCCCATATTTTTTTGGCTATGCCGTCGTTGTGATAGATCGATTTTTTATTTGCCGGAAAGAACGAATTGTATTCGGGGTATAAAATCACAGCGTTTTCGGGTGTGTTTTTCCTTATATCGGCAAAGTATAGGTATATCTGTTTCAATACAATTGTGTAACGATTGTCAAGGGTTATAGTGTTTATCGGGTGTTTTTTCATGAGATCGTGATCTAAAGACATGGATTTGTACAAGTAGTTATATCCTTCGGATGGAAGAATTACCTTAATAATGCGAATCAGTAGTTGAAAACCTAACGAATCGCAAGATGTTTAAAATATTTATTATCAATAAAATAAATGCATTAACATTTGTTCAATCCCCTAGGAATCATTAACTTAGAAG
>JAITVS010000117.1 GCA_031285685.1 Tannerella sp. | reverse complement strand
AAATTTTCGGTGATTACCTCAGGAAACACCGTCTTTAATACTTCCCAATGTTTCATCAGCCAAAGGTAAGCAATTATACAACCAAGTCAGTTACTGCAACCGGGTTTTCGGACTGACCCGTTGTTTCTCCCAGACTGAACCCTCCGACCGTAGTCGTAATCAAATCGTTAATAGCCGGCGGATCTGTTTCCATACAAAACTCCCACATCAGACTTCCACCAAGTGCATAAGGCATTGATTCATAGAAATTCAAACCATTGGTCCGGGCTGCACTGAAATATATTCCTCCTTCATAAGGATGTCCGAACATATTGGTTGCAAACTTATCATTATCCCAGACAAATCCTGTCTGAAAATTCTTCTTGATCGAAGAAAAGCTGATCTGGGCATAATCTCCCTTCAATACATAACGATCGAAAGTTCCAAGTGCAAGATTGAATCCGACGGTTTCCAATGCAGCCTTCCATGGTCTTTTGGGGCGAATAATGATGGAATCTGCGGAATGTACAGGCGTAGTATCTGCAGTTAAAATAAAGTCTTGCGGTTTAAGAGAATCACAAAACAAGTAGAATAGAAATACAAGAAAAAATCTTTTATTATTCATTTGTTATTTCTTTTTATCAAATGATATGAGCGATTGGGCTATGGTGATCATGAATGTATTTCCCTGAAATCTGTTTTTTGCACCCATTTCGCCTAACCACCTGGCAGAAAGCATGGTGCGGGTTTTGGGGATTACTGCATCCGCTTCTATTCCCAGGCCGTAGATATGGTCTTTATTTCCGGAAAAGGTCTGATTGGCAACAGGAATTTCATCGTCGGTTATTTTGAATTGAGCATAATACACAGGGCCAACTTGTAATACCCATGGGGTTGTACTTTTTGCCGATATTACAAATGATTTTGCTAACCCGCCTTCAAGTGTAAGGATGTCGCCGACTTTTAGATCAGTTCCTCTTTTTTTGCTGTGTATTCCGTAAAAAGCAATGGTTGAAAGGTTGAATGTTTTTCGGGTATCGAGATACCATGTTCCACCTGTTGAAAATTCATGTGTCCACATACCCAGGCCTGTGTTGTTATCGCCCCCAAGCTCATATTTCCCGGTAGGAATATATAGACCATATCCGATTGTAAGGTCTGCTTTTTTCCAGTGCCAACCCAATTGTACCGGTTGAACATACATATCGGAAAATGCCAGCGAGTTTTTAGTTTGTACATAATTTCCGTCGACCTTTGCGCTTGCAAAGCAAATAAGCACATTTGCGCCATAATTGGCCCCTAATAGTTTGAAATTGGTTATAACAGTTCCTCCTACGCCCATTATAAAGGTGTTGATATCGGGTGCACTCGTTTTATCCCCATCGTCGTTTCTATATTTGGATGCGTTGTATCCGGAAAATGGCATATAAGCTGCAAGCGATGGCGCGCCCTGAGTGCCTGCGCTTAAGCCAAAGTCTCCCAATACGTGGGTGTCTTTCATTTGTGAGAATCCGGCGGTTTTGCCAAAAATATAAGTAACGTGATTAAAATGATTCTGTATGGTTTCATTATATGTTGGATTTTAAATTATATAAAAATGTGCTCAACAAAAGAGTGGTTGTCTAATCAGACAACCACCTTTCTTTGTCTTCGTTAATTTATTTTATTTTCTCAATATCTCCCGGTATCCACGTTTGATCGAAGAATGTTTTTTTCGGACCATAAAGGCGTAGAATACAGAAGAATCCTTCATCTTTGATAGTTTTAATCCAGTTTTTGCCTTTGCCTGGTGAGATGGGACCGAAATAAAGATCGGTCGTACCGTCGGCATTTTGAACCGGTTTATCCATTGTGTTGATAGAAGGAAACGGCTGTCCGTTATCAAGCCCGGAAGCTGTTACGGCGTCATAAAGTGTAACGGACCAAAACAATGCTGCCGGAATGTCTTTTGGTAAATGTAATTTATAATTATTGGAGCCTGATAACATGTTTCCTTCGGAATCCCGGAATGTGACCGGATATTTGGCACCAACATTTTCCATTTTGATGGCCATGCCCGGACTTGCGGAGTAGGCGAATGTAAAGAAACTGATCCGTGCGTCGGTAGCATTGTAAGTTTCTTTGGTAAAATCGGCATTTCCGGGGAAAGGATTTACCCATTGCCTATCCTTGTACCATAATGTTCCCTCAACCATTAATGGCAAATCATAAGCAATCACACGAGCCATTTCATAGGCCGTATTGCCGGCTTTGTCTAACAGCGCTCTTTTCTCGGGTGTTGGGTTGAACGGTTTGCCTTTTTCGATACCAATCGATTGAAGTATTCCACGCATTTCCATATCGACGGGATTGACATATTCGTTGTTGATATAGCGTGAAAGCATTTCGAAGGCTGCAATGCCTTTTGGATAGAGCATGTTGTGTTCACCTTTCGAACCATTGGGGAATTGCATTGGTTTGGCTTCTGCTTTTTTATCTAACGGATAAATAACAGTTTGTTCCATTACTTTTACAGGTTCTTCCAATTTTTTTGGGTCTTGGAAGAAACCGCGCCAAAATACGAATACACCGTACGTTCCCGAGCGGAAAACATAGTAACCTGTAGGAATTTTTCCGGTATAATCGGGTGGCAAAATCAAATATTTGCCACCTTTTCCCTGGTCGGGTCCAGGAAGGCCTACATCGCCTGCCCATTCGCGGCCGTTGATTTTACCTTCGGATTTGATGGGTCGTTGATAGAAGTCATCCAAAATGCCTTGT
The DNA here is from genome assembly GCA_031285685.1 of Tannerella sp. Classification (GTDB taxonomy): domain Bacteria; phylum Bacteroidota; class Bacteroidia; order Bacteroidales; family Tannerellaceae; genus Tannerella. Next base: position 2,055 of record JAITVS010000117.1, on the reverse strand, counting down.
AATCCGGGTGGAACCTCAATTACTATCGGACCGTCTTTCTGTAAATCAAGGTATCCCATAGCATAAATCACGTCAGAGTTTGGAGTCGTGACTTTTGTCTTTGCATTCAATCGTTCTTTCCATATAGGAAGAATATTGTAGCCGGCGCCGAAATCTTTTTCCGAACCTTCTTTCATTCCATACATATTCAATGAAGGAAGAGCCCACAAATAAGCCTGACAAGCGCGTTGGAAGAAAATTTCATCTTCCATTTGTTTCAATCCTTCTGCTGATGGATAGCCTTGTGTTAATGGAAGGGTTGCCAATGCGTCATAGTGATCTTTACCTGCAAATAAAGGTGAGGATGCGGAGTTTTTGTTTTCGCTTTGTCCGCAGGATGCAAGTAGCATTATACTTGTGACTGTCAATAAAATTTCGTTTTTCATAATCAAACCTTATTATATTATTATTTATTTTGTTTCTGTAATATCATCCATTTTCCAGCTCTTGTCGAAATAGGGCTCTGTAGGACCATAAAGGCGGAAGTAGGCGAACCAGTGTTTTCGGGGGAGGGTTTGCACCCAGTTGCTATCTTTGCCGGCCGGAGCTTTGGGGCCAAAGTATAAATCGTATGAACCGTCGGCATTTTTAACTAATCCTTCCGTACGGGCGGAGAGATCGGTACGTTTTTGGTCGTTTTCAATTAAGCAACGGGTAGTACAATCATACACAGTGAAGGACCAGAAGTTCGCTGCAGGCGGATTGGCAGCCACGTGCAGTGTATAATTCTTTCCCCCGTCGAGCCATGCGCCTGAAACATCGGTATAGCTACCCAAGTAAGCTTGTCCTTGTCCGGGAGTTTTGGAAATCATGGCGTCGGAGAAGGTGATTGCTTCGTAGAACCAAGCGGCCCGTTCGTTCAACTCATCATAATTTTCTGCTCTTTGCGCACTGTTGTGCATGGCGATAGCATGCTCCCATTTGCGGTCGGGCCATTGTTTGATTCCTTCGAAGCGGCGGTCGAACGAGTTTGCTTTTGCCATCAATTCGCCTAATATGGCAGCTTCTTCCAAAATTGATTTCTGATATTCAGTCGGGGCGAACGGTTTGCCTTTTTCGATACCTGCATTACGCAACATGGCATAGTAGAAACGGTCGCGCTCGGCCACAGTCTCGTCTTGTATAGCAGCGTGCAGTCGTTCCCAATAGGCCATGCCTGAAGGCTGCCACGCATTGGCGCGTTTGCCTTCAGGCCGTAAAATACGTGTTTCCGGTGGATTAGCGGCCTGACTATAGGGATATACCTTCAGCTTTCTCAACAGTTCCATCCCTTTGTTTATATCGGGGTCAAGTAGACGGATACCGAAAAAAACATTCGTAACATCCGTATTGATAATATTATAGCCTGATTTGGCTTTGATGTCACTTCCCGGAGGAATTACAAGATATTTGGCTCCCAATCCTTTGTCGGGACTTAGTTCGCCGACAGAGATAATATTCCGTTGCCACAGGTCGGTCAATCCGCCCGCTACATGTCCGGCAGGCATATCAATGACTATCGGGCCGGTCTTCACCATATCCCAGAATGTGTAAATGTAAGGTGTTGTTGCATTGGCCGTGAGAATTCCATAACGGTCTTCGAGGCTAAGAAACATGACCAAATCACTTGGTGTTGCCTTGAATGTATTGGCGGTTACATACTGGTATTGTGCATATGATACAAAAGGCAGTGCCCAGAAATACGCCTGTGTTGCCTGTTGCAAATCCAATTGACGGTAAATTTTTTCCAACGATTCTTTGGCAGGCATTTCGCCATTCATCTTAAAATCACCGACGGAAGTTTTTATTATATTTTTATCGTCTGTTGAAACTGTTTTTTCTTTATTCTCACCACAACCTGCCAGTGAAATTGTCAACAAGGCAACCACACTTAGTGAGAGTATATTTCTCATTGTTTTTTTTAATTCTACTTTAACAGATTAAAAAAACGAGCGCAAAAGTCAGGACAAACACATTCAATTATTTGGCATTCAAATGATTAATTAGTATATTTGCGGTATGGATAGAAAAGCAAAC